>DATBAA010000269.1:0-5467 GCA_036271755.1 Myxococcales bacterium
CGAAGACGGCGTTCAGGGTGTGCGCGGCCTGCACGTTGGTCTCGGTGTAGAGGCCCAGAAGAACCTGGGCAGTGACGTCGGTGCCGTTGTCGGTCAGCGACGAGAGCTGGAAGCCGAGCGCCGGCGTGACGGTGCAGACGACGGTCGAGCCCTGCACGGCGACGGCGGGGCAGAGGATGGTGCCCGAGCCCGTGACGTTGGTGGTGATGGGGAAGGTGAGCTTGTCGAAGCGCGCGGTGATGGTGGTGTCGGCCGTGGGCGTGAAGGTGCAGAGGGGCAGCGCCGAGCCGTTGCAGAAGGTGCCGCTCCAGCTGGTGAACTGCGAGCCGGGGTTGCCGGTGGCGGTCAGCGCAATGGGAACGCCCGGCACGAATTGGCCGGAGCAGGTGGTGCCGCAGCTGATCTGCGCGGGGGCGCTGAGCACCACGCCCTGGCCGTTGCCGGCCTCGTCCTTGACGACGGTGATGTTGACGAGCGAGCCCGAGAGCTGATCCTGATCCGCGGCGGTGCCGTCGGCCGGAACGGGGTTGACGGTGGTGAGATCCGCCGCGGTGCCCGAGAGGGTCAGCGTGCCCGGGCCCGAGCCGGCGATGACCTGCGCGGTGTAGCTGCAGTTCACCGAGCTGTTGGCCGGCATGCTGAAGACCGACACCAACGGTCCCAACCCCGGAAGCGGCAAGGTAACGACGAGCGGGCCGCCGGCGTTGGGCGTGCAGGTCCAGGCGGTGTTCACCGCGTTGAGCAGCAGCGGAATGGTCAGCGCCACCGCGGGGGCGGCGGCCGGACCGGCGTTGACGACCTTCACCGAGTAGGTGGTGGTGGCTCCCCAATTCAAAGCGGCGACGCCGTCGTCGATGGTGAGCTTCACGTCGGCGAAGAGCACCGACGAGACGACGTTGCTGAGCACCTGGTTGGCGTTGAGCGAGACGCCGCCGTCGGCGCTGACCTTGGCGTTGGCGTTCAGCAGCGTGCCGGTAGCCGCGGGCGCCTTGAGCGTGACGCCCAGGTTGGCGGTGGCCGCGGCGTTGACCGTGCCCATGTTGCAGACGACGTTGCCGCTGGTGGCGCCGACCGTCGGGGTGGTGCAGCTCGCGGTCACGGGCGCGCTCACCGAGACGAAGGCGGTGCCGGGGATGACGGGCTGGGTGACGGTGACGTTGGTGCTGGCGAGGACGCCGCCGTTGTGGACGGCGTGGTTGTAAGTGATGTTGGCGTTGGCGTTGACCTGCAGCGCGGCGGTCGCCGAAACCGAGAGACCGGGCACGGAGGGGCCGACCGAGTCGACCAGCACTTCGCCGACGTGGCTTCCGGTCGCGCAACCCGCGGCGACGATCTCCACGAAGACGCTGTCGCCTGGTTGCAGCGCGGCGTTGCCCGGCGCGAAGTCGACCAGCCGCCAGCCGGAGTAGGTCACCGGCTGCCCGGTGGCCGGCGAGGTCAGGCGCTGCCAGTTGATGCCCGCCTGGTTGGCGGTGGTGAAGTCGGTGCCGATGACGGTGCCCTTGCTGGTGTTCACCGCCTGGATGAAGACGTAGGGCTGCTGGCTCGCCGGGTGGCTGCCGTCCTCGAGGATGGGCGCCACGACGAGCCGCACGTGGATCTGGCCGTCCGAAGGATCGATGTCCGCCGCGGTCACCGTGTACGTCTGCGAGAGCTTGTTGACGTTGTTGGCGTGCCCGAAGACGTTGCTGCTCTGGTCGTTCACCAGCGCCGACCAGCTCCCGAAGATGGGGAAGTGCAGCAGGCCGGTGAGGCCCAACTCAGAGAGCGTGCCCAGGTTGAGGCCCAGGAGCGAGGTGACCGCGGAAGAGGTCGCGGTGCCGCCGGAGCCGAGGTTCAGGTCGGTCTCGCTGGTGGGCGGGAAGGTGGTGATGCCCGTCGTCGGCCTGGTGAAGGCGTCGACCTTCCATCCGCTCAATGTCCCGTTTTCAAACCCGCCATTGACCGCCAGCTCGGGCGACGCGGACGGCCGCGCGGCGATGCTCTTCGATTCGCTCGGTGATTGGCCGCTACATGCGGCAAGGAAGAGAGTGGCGAGGGCTGAGGCGGTGAGTTGGCGGGACATACAAAACCTTCCGTGCGCGGGTTCAGACCTCCTTCGGCATCGCAAGCCACGTGCCTTAAGCTCGACGCACGCGGACACAGAGTGTGGGCGCGATCTCCGGCGTCAGAATTCGGGGACGAGCGGTTGACGAAGACCCTGCGATCGCCAAGTTTCTGACGCTCCCGGAGCGTCGATGACGACATGAGGCTACACGGCCTTGATCTGATTGCGCGGGCCATGCAGTGTGCCGCCATGCCTTCCCTCTGCGACCACCTGAAGCACGCCGGCGACCCGAAGCCGCTCACTCCGGAAGGCTGCGAAGAGTGCCTGAAGATGGGCGACACCTGGGTGCACCTGCGGCGCTGCTTGACCTGCGGCCACATCGGCTGCTGCGACGACTCGAAGAACAAGCACGCGACGAAGCACTTCCACAAGACCAAGCACCCGGTCATCCAGTCCTTCGAGCCGCAAGAGTCCTGGCGCTGGTGCTTCGTCGACGAAGTCTTCCAGGACTGAACGCAGCTCCGCTAGATGGACTCGAACACACGCCCCGTCGTCTGGATGGTGGAGGACAGCCCGCTCGCGGCCAAGGCGGCTGAACGGACGCTCGCGCCCGAGTTCGACTGCGAGATCTTCAACGAGGGCAACGCGCTCCTCGAGCGGCTGGGCGCGGGCGACGGCCCGGACGTGGTCATGCTCGACTGGGAGCTTCCGGGCATGACGGGCGTCGAGCTCTGCCGCTTCATCCGCGGCACGCGCGACGAAGCCTCGCTGCCCATCTTGCTCATGACCTCGCGCCTGGAGGAGGCGGACCTGATCGACGGTCTGGCCGCCGGCGCCAACGACTATCTCACCAAGCCCTACCGCGGGCCGGAGCTGGTGGCGCGCGTGCGCACCCTCGTCCGCATTCGCCAACTGCACATCGAGTCGCAGCGGCTCGCCATCGAAGCCAGCAGCCGCGCCGACTTCGAGCGCCAGCTCATCGGCATCGTCTCGCACGATCTGCGCGGGCCGCTCAGCACCATCATCTTAGGGGCGCAGACGCTGGTCCGCCGCGACGGCGTGGACGAACGGACGCTCAAGTCGCTGCTGCGCATCCAGTCCTCCGCCGAGCGCGGCGCGCGCATGGTGTCCGACCTGCTCGACTTCACCCAGGCGCGGCTCGGCGGCGGCATTCCGCTGATCTTCTCCCCAACCAACCTGCACACCATCGTGCGGCAGGCGGTGGAGGACGCGGGCACCATCAATCCGGACCGCGAAGTGCACCTGGCGTCCTCGGGCGACGGGCACGGCGTCTGGGACGCGGAGCGCATGGCGCAGGTGGTGCAAAACCTGATCGGCAATGCCTTGAAGTACAGCCCGGCCGAATCCTGGGTGAACGTGCGCAGCGACAGCGATGCAGAGGGCGTGACGGTCTCGGTCCACAACACCGGCGTGCCCATTCCCGGCGAGGCGATGGCGCGCATCTTCCAGCCGCTGCAGCGCGCGACCTCGCAGCTGGAGAACGCCGCGCGCAGCGTGGGCCTGGGGCTCTTCATCGTCAAGCACCTGGTCGAGTCGCACGGCGGCAAGCTCACCGTGACCTCCTCGCCCGAGGCGGGCACCACCTTCACCTTCTGGGTCTCAAAGCACCTCTTCAACCCAGCGGCAGGTGCACGGTGAAGGTCGCGCCCTCACCCGGCGTGCTCGCAACCGAGATGCGCCCGCCGTGTGCGTCGACGATGCGGCGCGCGATGTAGAGGCCGAGGCCCATGCCGCCGTAGTTGCGCGAGGGAACGGCCCGCTCGAAGCGGCCAAAGATGCGGTCCAGCTGTTCGGGCGCGATCCCGATGCCCTGGTCCTGGACGACGATGCGCGCCTCATCGCCCTCGCGGCCGGCAGTGACTTGAATGGGCCGCGCGCGTCCGTAATTGATCGCGTTGCGCAACAAGTTCGAGACGACCTGTTCGAGGCGGAGGCGATCCCACCGGCCCGCCACCGCCGGGTCTCCCGCGATCTCGATGGGGCTGCCGGAGCGCTGGGCATCCGCGGTGAGCATGCGCGCCACGTCGCGGACAAGCTCCAGGAGCGGGACCTGTTCGAGCTCGAGCGCGAGGGGCACGTCCGACATGCGCGAGGCGTCGAGGAGCCGCTCCACCAGCTGGACCAGCCGCGAGCTCTGGCGATCGCAGATCTGCAGCGACCGCTCGAGATCTGCGGGCGCCTCGCCGCGCTGGAACGACCGCAGCGCGCCCTGCACCGACAGCTGCAGCGAAGTGAGCGGGGTGCGCAGCTCGTGGGCGGCGGTGGAGATGAACTCGTCGCGCAGCATCACGCCGTTCTCGGCCATCAGCCGCGCCGCCTCGCTGTGGTCGCGCTCGGCGCGCTCCTGCTCGAGCAAGAGCCGGTTGTGCAGCGTGAGGTTGGAGAGCAGCGTCATGGTGGCGAGGCCGGGCAGGAAGATGGTCTGCAAGAGCTGGCGCTCCACCAGCGCCAGCGCGACGCCGAGCACCAGGGTCAGCAGCGAATAGGCCAGGAGAGACTGCCGCGAAGGCAGGCAGGCGGCCACCGCGAAGACCACCACGTAGGCGCCGATGGCCCAGGCCATGTCGCCGTCGTTGCGATAGACCAGATAATAGTAATGAAGCGTGAGCAGCCACGCGCAGGCGACGAAGATCTTGTCCAGGCGCCGCGCGGCCAGCCCATTCCGGTAGCTCACGGCCAGCGCGGCAAAGAAGCAAGCCACCACCAGGAGCCGCCCCGGCAGCGGATTGTAAGCCTGAGGGAAGAGCAGGTGAACGACGAGCCACCACGTCAGGTAGACGCAGCCGGCAATGAGGAAGAGCCGGCGCTGCGATTGCAGCTTCGCCGCGGTCGGCGGAGTGCTGGCTCTCTCGCCCATCCGGGGAAGCTAACTGAAATCCAGCGTTACGCCATCCCCGCGTCAGGCGCGCTCGATTTGCCGGCGCGCTGGAGAAGGTCCGGGATGGTGGCCATGAAGCGCCGGCAAAAGCCGAAGAGTTGGTCGACCGCCGCTTCCTCGTCGCCTGGCGACAAAGCATCCCACGAGGTCTCGCGCCAGAGCCCGTACCAAGCCAGGGGACTCGAGACGATCTGCACCGGCGGGCCAGGAAGGTGCTTGAGACGCAAGATCTGATCGTACGAGAGCTGCTTGGTAGAAGTTCCGATCTCGAAAAACGTGAGCAAGACGGCATCGCCGACGTCCAGGTCGTAACGCACCTTGCTGGATCCAGACTCGGGCATTTTCTCTCCCAGCAAGTCCGACGCGCGCTCTTTCAAGGTTCGACGCAGCAAGCGCAGGTCGAGCGGCCGGGAACGGACATCGGCCGGCAATCCTTTGCTGACCCAGTGGACGTCGAACGCAGTGATCCAGGATCGCTCGACGTCGGTCACTTCGCGCTGGCGCCAACGCCTGAGAATCGC
>DATBAA010000270.1:0-1966 GCA_036271755.1 Myxococcales bacterium
GCCGCTTGCCTTGGGTGAGGTCGACGCGCAGGTCGACTGGCAACGACGCTTCGATCACATGCAGCAGCACCACGGGCAGCACCTGCTCTCGGCCGCCTTCGAGACTGTGGGGTTGCAAACCATCTCCTTCCACCTGGGCGAACGCAGCTGCACCATCGATCTCGACTCGCCGCCCAATCTGGATAAGGCCAAGACCGCGGAAAACAGAGCAAACGAGAGCATCTGGCGCGATCTGCCCATCGTCGCCCGCGACTTCGTGGGCGAGGAGCGCGCGAAGCTGCCCCTGCGGAAAGAGGCCGTCAAAGGCGACCGCGTGGTCCTGGTCGAAGGCGTCGATGCTTCGCCCTGCGGCGGAACGCACCCCAAGCGGACGGGTGAGGTCGGGTGCGTCTCCATCTTGAAAGTCTCGCGCTGGGGAGACGGCAAGTCGCGGGTGGAGTTCGTCTGCGGCGGCCGGGTCGTCTCCATGCTCGCGGAGATGAACGCGCAGCTGACCGCGGCGGCCGAGGTGCTCAAGACCGGGCCGGCCGACCTGGCCGCCGGCGTCGCTCGCGTGGCCGCCGAGGCCCAGACCCGGCGCAAACAGGCCGAAGGGCTGCTGACGGAGCTGGCGCAGCACGAAGCCGTCCGGCTGAAGGCCCCGCTGGTGGTGACGCGCGTGGAGCGCGGAGCAGCCTTCGCCCGCAGCGTCGCGCAGGCCCTCTCGCAGTCTGGCTCGACGGCGCTGCTGGGCGCGGTCGACGAGGGCCGCGGCCACCTGATCTTCGCCCGTCCCAAGGGTGCGCAGGGTCCGGCCATGGGCGCGCTGCTCAAGGAGGCGCTGGTGGTGATCGGCGGCAAAGGCGGCGGCAATCCGGACTTCGCCCAGGGCAGCGGCGAGCCCGAAAAGCTCGACGAAGCGCTGGCCCTCGCGCGTTCGAAGCTGGTGTAAAGGAGAAGCATGATCCGCCACGACTGGACGCTGCCCGAGGTTCGCGCCCTGCACGACCTGCCGCTGCTCGAGCTCATCCACCGCGCGCAGACGGTCCACCGCGAGCACTTTGGCGACAACAAGGTGCAGCTCTGCTCGCTGCTCTCGGTCAAGACCGGCGGCTGCCCCGAGGACTGCTCCTACTGCCCGCAAGCCGCGCGCTACCACACCTCTGTCGAGGCCGAGCCGCTGATGGAGACGTCAGCGGTCCTCGCTTCTGCGGCTCAGGCGCGCGAGGCCGGCGCGACGCGCTTCTGCATGGGCGCGGCGTGGCGCGAGGTGAAGGACGGCCCGCAGTTCGATCGCGTGCTCGAGATGGTGCGCGGAGTGAAGGCCATGGGCATGGAGGCCTGCACCACGCTGGGCATGCTCACCGCCGATCAGGCTTCGAGGCTCAAGGACGCCGGCTGCACCGCCTACAACCACAACCTCGACACCAGCCGCGAAAAGTACGGCGACATCATCTCCACCCGCGACTACGACGACCGCTTGCGCACGCTGCAGCACGTCCGCGCCGCCGGCATCGGCGTCTGCTGCGGCGGCATCATCGGCCTGGGCGAATCGGTTGAAGACCGCTGCGACCTGCTGCGCGAATTGTCGGCGCAGACGCCGCATCCAGAGTCGGTGCCCATCAACATGCTTGTCAAAGTACAAGGAACGCCGCTCTTCAAGCAGGCGCCGGAAGCCTCGACCATCGACATGGTGCGGATGATCGCGGTCGCGCGGCTGCTCATGCCCAAGGCGATGGTGCGGCTCTCGGCCGGCCGCGCGCAGATGAGCGAAGAGGCCCAGCTGCTCTGCATGATGGCCGGCGCCAACTCCGTCTTCTTCGGCGAGAAGCTGCTGACCACCGGCAACCCGGCTTACGAGGCCGACATGCGGCTCTTCCACGAGGCAGGCATCGATCCGCTCGAGGCGCGGCCGTGAAGGTCGCCAGCTTCAATCAGCGGAAGTTCGATGCTTTGAAGATGCAGAAGCTCAATCTCTTCCAGACCG
>DATBAA010000271.1:0-5786 GCA_036271755.1 Myxococcales bacterium
ATATCGTATTGCTCTCAAATTCGCTCGGAGTGCGCACGCCATGGCCGATTCCATCCAGGCTTCCACGCCGTCCCCCGACGACATCGGCGAGCCCGCGGCCGACCCGCTGCTAGGTGACTGGTCGGAGGGTTTGCCAGGGCCCGCCAAGGCGCTGGACATTCCCGCGCCCAAGCTCATTTCGCTCGAGGGCCAGCCGGTCGAGGCCAGGCGGCCCACCGTGGTGCCGGCCGTGCAAGCGCTCTCTGAAGAGGTGGAGACGCCCGACGGCTGGGGAGCGGTCGGCGAAGATCCGCTGCAGTCCGAGCCGCCTCCGCCGCTGCCGGCGGTGATGATCGCGCCCGAGATTCACCAGGAAGCTTTGCTGCAGGACGTGACGCCCACGGCGCACTTCGCGCCCGACGTGACGCCCGCCGAGGCCGTCCCTGCGTTCCTGCCCGACGTGACGCCCTCCGAGCCGACGCCGGTCTTCGCCGAAGCAGCCGACACGGCAGACGTGGTGCAGGAAGAGGTCGTCGATCTGCTGCCTGAGGACGAAGCGGAGCCCGCGGCCATCTCGGCGGAGCACCAGGCCGCGGTGCAGAGCGAGATCGAGACAGCCGAGCCCATCGTCGAGCCCGAAGAGCCTCCGGTGATGGAGCTGCACGCGGAAGACGCGGAGCCGCCCGAGGACGTGCCGGTCTGGGATCAAGAGACGGCCATCAGCAAGGCGCCAGATTGGGAGACCGCGGCGGCCTCGCCTTCGCAAGCTGCCGCCGAGCCCGAGGCTCCGCCTGCTGATGATGCTTGGGGCAGCCTGGGCGGAGGCCCCGACTGGTCTGCTCCGCCCGCGGCCTCGGCTGCAGCGCCCGACGACGCCTGGGGCACGCCGGTGGCCGCTCCCGGCGGCTTCGCGCAAGACGCAGCCTGGACCGCCGCCGCCCCTGCCGAACCGGCCGCCGAGTGGACCGCGCCCGAAGTTGCCGCGCCCGCTGCCGAATGGACAGCGCCGGAAGTTGCCACGCCCGCTGCCGAATGGACAGCGCCGGAAGTTGCCACGCCCGCCGACGAGTGGACCGCGCCTGAGGTTGCCGCGCCGGCCGCCGAACCTTGGAAGACCAGCAGCGCCGGGGCCAACACGCTGGCGCAGCTGGAGGGCGAGCCAGAGCCCATTCCCGCCGAGGAGGGCGCCGCCGAGCAGCTCTTCGGCACGGTGCCTGTCGGTGGCTCGCTGGCCGAAGAGGACGAGAACGAGCTGCCCGCCGCCGAGGTCGAAGATCCCGACCTGCCGGTCGCGGTGCCGGACGAAGAGAACCTGCCCGCCGCCGAAGTCGAAGATCCCGACCTGCCGGTGGCCGTCGAGGAGCCCGAGCCGGTGGGGCTGATGGTTCCTGGCGAGCATCGGGTGGCGGTGCATACGCGCGGGGGACGGACGCGGCGCGGAACCATGACGGACGTCGACCTGTCGCTCGCCCAGTTCACGCTGCAGCCGCAGGGCGGCGGCGAGGACGAGGCCGTCTATCACGCGGAGGTGAAGGCCATCTTCTTCATGCTGCCGCCGGGCGCGTCACCCCGGCCGGGCGGACACGGCAAGGTGAAGGTGACGTTCGCCGACGGCCGCAGCATCGAAGGCACGCGCGACGGCAGCGAGGGGGAGCACGGCTTCTTCCTGGTCCCCAGCGACGCCGCGCGCACCAACACCTGGCGCATCTACATCGCGCGGGACGCCACGAGCGAAATCAAAGACGTTTAGTGCAGGTATTTATCGCTGCCGCGGGCGCCGGGCTTGGCGTCGGGACCGCCGATGTCGCGGACCACGCGCAGCTTGCTCCGGCGCAGGCGGCGGTCGATCCACCACACCCGGGCGCGCAGCCAGAAGTGGCCCGGTGATACTCCGCCGGCCAGCAGGATGCCCGCGCCCAGGCCGAAGAGCGCCGGCAGCGGCACGTACCAGACGCCCATGATCATGTAGAGCAGCGTGATGCCGCCGCTGATGGGCAGCATCCACTTCGCCTGCACCGGCACGATGTAGAGGAAGAAGGTAGCGTCGGGCATCATCACGGCGAACGCGGCCACCATCGCTTCGAGGGCCGCCCAGTTGCCGACGTACGGGAACACGGCCACCGGCGGCGCGACCAGACCGACCAGGAAGGTCGCCACGGCGGCCAGCGCGCCGGAGAGAAAGTAGAAGATGACGAAGCGGCGCGTGCCCCAGGTCTGCTCCAGCGAGCCGCCCAGCATCCACAACCCGAGCAGCGAGAAGATGAGGCTGATCGGGTCCGCGCTGAAGAAGGTGTAGGTCAGCGGCCGCCAGAGCTGCAGATGCTTCAGCGTCTCTGGGATGAAGGCGATGTTCGCGAGCGCGACCGGCAAGAAGCGCGCGCCGATGGAGACGACGAGCGTGACGATGCCCAGCACCTTCACGCCCTGCGTGAGGGGTGGCATCCCGAAGCTCATGCTCTGTCGTCCGCGCGGGCTCATCTGTCCCTTGAACCTAATCGCTCAGGGCCTGGGACGCTCGCGATAGAAGAGCGTGATCGTCAAGCAGTGAAACTCCTTGTCGGAGCTCTGCGTCACGATCTTGTCCACGATCTCCAGCTGGGCGTTGTCGTGCAGCCAGCGGGTGATGTTGTCGCCCATCTGCTCGCGGTCGCGGGCAAGGGTGGTGGAGAAGATCTTCATGCCGGAGAAAACGGGGATGCTCATGCGCGGGCCTGACGCACGATGGCTTCGACTTCGCTTTCGGTCAAGGTGCGGCTGAAAGTCTTTGCCTGGGCCAACACGGCCTTGGACAGCGCCTCGTCGGCCGGAATCTCGTGGCGGGCCAGCCAGTGCTTCACGTTGGAGAGGCCGCTCATGGGGCCGATCTCGATCTGCTGCTGCAGGCCGAACTCGCCAGCAGGAACGCCCGAGTAGATGCGGTCGGCCAGCCAGTGGTCGCCCTTGCGCTGCGCCTTGATGATGGCGGCGGCGTGGACGCCGGTGGCGGTGCGGAAGGCGTCGGCGCCGGCCACCGGATAGTTCACCGGCAGTGTGTGTCCGGTGGCCTTGGCGGCCAGCTGGACGAAGCGGACCAGCTTGGTCATGTCGCGCTTGGCGTAGAGCGGGTGGCCGTAGAGCTTGAGGTTCACCAGCAGCTGGTCGATGGCGGTGTTGCCCACTCGCTCGCCGATGCCCGCCGCGCAGCCGTGCAGCCGCGTCGCCCCGGCGGCGCCAGCGGCCAGCGCGTTGGCGAGCCCGAAGCCGCGATCGTTGTGGCCGTGCCAGTCGAGGCCAATGCCCGGCCCCGCCACTTCGCCGGCAAACTTCACCAGCGCGCCGGCCCCATCGGGTGTCGCGTGGCCGACGGTGTCGCAGAGGCACAGCCGCTTCGCGCCCGCTTCGATGGCGCTGCCGAAGAGCCGCTTCAGGTCATCCGGACGGCTGCGGGTGGTGTCCTCGGTGACGTAGGCGACCTCCAGGTTCTGCCCGCGCGCGAACTTGATGGCATCGACGCTCTGCTTCTCGATGAAGGCCAGGTCCCACTCTTCGGCGTACTGGCGGATGGGCGAGCTGCCGATGAAGGCATAGACCTCCAGCGGCACCCCGGTCTCCTGCTGGATCTCGGCCGCCGGGGCAATGTCGGAGATGACGGTGCGGCAGGCGACGTTGAGGCGAATGCTCAGCTTCGCGTCGCGCTTCTCTTCCGCCAGGCGCTTGACCGCCGCCCGCTGGCTGGCACCGGCTCCGGGCAGTCCGACATCGAGCTGCGCCACGCCGAGCTCATCCAGCAAATGGAGGATCTCGATCTTGGCTTCGATGTTGGGATCGACCGCGCTGGGACTCTGGATGCCATCCCGCAAGGTCTCATCCAAGACGACGGCATCAAACAGCTTCCCTAGCTTGTCGCCCTGATTCCAATCATGCAGCAGCTCCATCGGCGCCTCCTGCTTCAATTCGCGGATTCGATGAGGACGGCGATGCCCTGGCCGCCGCCGATGCAGGCCGAGCCGATGGCGCGTTTGCCGCCGCGGCGCTTGAGCTCGTAGAGCAAGTGGGAGGTGATGCGGGCGCCCGAGGCGGCCAGCGGGTGGCCCACGGCGATGGCGCCGCCGTCCACGTTGGTCTGCTCGCGCGGCAGGCCCAGCTCTTTTTCAACCGCGAGGTATTGCGGGGCGAAGGCTTCGTTGACCTCGAAAAGATCGAAATCCTTCAGAGTGGACTCGTGGCGATCGAGGGCGCGGCGGATGGCCGGCGCCGGGCCGATGCCCATGATGGACGGGTCGCAGCCGGAGATTCCCCAGCCCACCAGACGGCCCAGCGGCTTGAGGCCGCGCTTGTCGGCGAAAGCCTTGGTGGCCAGCACCAGCGCGCCGGCGCCGTCGCAGATGCCGCTGGCGGCGCCCGCGTGGATGACGCCGTCCTTCTTGAACACCTTGGGCAGCTTCGCCAGCGACTCGACCGTCGTCTCCGGGCGGTTGTGCTCGTCCTTGGCGAAGTGGACGGTGGTGCCCTTCTTGCCCGGCAAGTCGATGGCGGCGAGCTCTGCCTCGAGCCGCCCGCCCTCTTGCGCAGCCGCGAAGCGCTTCTGGCTGAGGACTGCGTACTCGTCCACCTCGCGCTGGCCGATCGAATATTTGGTGGCGAGGTTCTCGGCCGTCATGGCCATGGGCAGGCCGTTGTAGCTGTCGGTCAGGCCTTCCCAGAGCGAATCTTCCAGCTTGGGCGCCTTGCCCAGCGCCACTCCGAAGCGCAGCCCGCGGGCGACGTGCGGAGCTTGCGACATGTTCTCGGCGCCGCCCACCAGCGCGCACTGGCTGTGACCGGCCAGCATCTCCAGCGCCGCGTCGACGATGGCCTGGAAGCCCGAGCCGCAGAGGCGGTTGAGGGTGAGCGCCGGCGTTGCCTGCGGCAGGCCGGCCTTCAGGCCCACGTGGCGGGCGAGATAGATGGCGTCCGCGCTGGTCTGCATGACGTTGCCGAAGACGACGTTGTCGACGTCCTCCAGCGCCACCCCCGACTGCTTCAACGCGGCCTTTGAGGCGTGGACGGCCAGGTCGGTGGCGGTCAGATCCTTGAGCGCGCCTCCGTAGGTGCCAAAGGGCGTGCGCTTGGCGGCCAGGAAGACGAGCTCGGTGGATAGCGGCTTCATGAGGGCTCCGGCGAGAGGGACGGCGGAGCATAACGGAATGCCGCCCGGTTGGCAGCAGCCGCGAAGCGCCCTCCAGCCGGCAGTTGACAGGTGACTGAATAGTCACGTATCAGCCGATCGTGGATACGGTGTTCAAAGCCTTGGCGGACAAGAGCCGGCGCAGGCTCCTGGACAGGCTGTTTCGCAAGGACGGCCAGTCGCTGGGCGATCTCTGCACCCGCGCGGGCATGACCCGCTTCGGGGTGATGAAGCACCTCAAGGTGCTCGAGCGCGCGGGGCTGGTTCTGGCGCGCCGCAGCGGCCGCGAGAAGCGGCACTACCTGAACCCCATGCCCATCCGCCTGGCCCACGACCGCTGGGTCAGCAAATACCGCGCGCCCTTCGCGGACGCGCTCTCACAGCTGAAAACGCAACTGGAGGGAAACATGGCCGAGACGCAGGTGTACGAGATCTTCATCCGCACCTCGCCCGCGAAGCTGTGGCAGGCGCTCACCGACGGCGAGGTGACCAGGCGCTACTTCTTCGGCGAGAGCATCTACAGCGACTTCAAGCGGGGCTCGCCGTGGAACTTCACCGGCCCCGCGGGCAAGCGCGACGTCGAAGGTGAAGTTCTCGAGTCGGACCCGCCGCGAAAATTGTCCATCAGCTGGCACGTCCTCTACGACGACAAGCTGGCGCG
>DATBAA010000272.1:0-6448 GCA_036271755.1 Myxococcales bacterium
CCCGACGGATGAAGGTCATGCGGTAGCCAACCCGCGAATCTCAGGCTGATCAACCGTCGCCTCAACTCCGTCGTCCGCTGACTCCGCTGCTCGAACCGAAAATGTGCTGGACCCCACTTGCGTCCAACCATCTCAGACTAGGCGCCCTGCTCCTGCTCGTTCTTGGGCAAGAGCGGCTGGAAGCGCTTCTTGTCGAGCGCGATCTCGTAGCCCTGCTCCGGCCGGATGCGCGCCTCCTTCACCGCGGCGAAGAGCGCGTCGTCCATGGTCTGCATGCCGTCCTTCTTGCCGGCCTGGATGGCATTGGCGATCTGCGCCGTGTTGCCTTCGCGGATGAGGTTCGCGAGCGCGCTCGAGCGCAGCAGGATCTCGTGCATGGCGATGCGGCCCTGGCCGTCGGCCGTGGGCAAGAGGATCTGCGCCACCACCGCCACCAGCGACTCACTCAGGGACATGCGCGCCTGCTGCTGCTCCTCCTCGGGAAAGGCGTCGACGATGCGCGCGATGGTCTTGGCCGCAGAGTTGGTGTGCAGCGTGCCGAAGACCAGCACGCCCATCTCCGCCGCGGCGAGCGCCAGCGCGATGGTCTCGCGGTCGCGCATTTCGCCGACCAGCAGCACGTCGACGTCTTCGCGCACCGCCGCCCGCAGCGCCGAAGCGAAGCTCTTCGCGTGCTGCCCCACCTCGCGCTGCGAGAAGAGGCTCTTCTTGCGCGGGTGCACGAACTCCAGCGGATCTTCGATGGTGACGATGTGGCGCGCGTGCCGGCTGTTGATTGCGTCGATGATGGCCGCCATGGTGGTGCTCTTGCCGCTGCCGGTGGGTCCGGTGACGAGCGCGAGGCCGCCGCTCAAGTCTGCGAGCTTGCCCAGCACCGCCGGCGCCCGCAGATCCTCCAGCGAGAGCACCTTCTCGGGGATGACGCGCATCACCGCGCCCGGGCCGTTCTCCTGCACGAAGAGGTTGACGCGAAAGCGCGCCAGGCCGGGAATGGCGTAGGCGAAGTCGAAGTCGCCGCTGGACTTGTAGCTGGCCACGCCTTCGGCAGGGGTGATCTCCTCCAAGATGGCGCGCAGGGCCGCGGGCTGCAGCGGCTCGCGCTCCATTGGCTTCAGCTCGCCGTGCAGGCGCACCAGCGGCGGGCGTCCCGCGGCCAGGTGCAGGTCGCTTCCCTTCTGCGACACCATCGAGGTGAGCCAGCGATCGACCTGGGCCATTTAGCTTCTCCGCTGCGTCAAGGGTTTCGCCGCGACCGGCGCCGCTGCAGGCGGTGGCGGCGGCGCCGCGGCGGCGGGAATGACGGCCGGGCTCTCTGCGACGCGCCTCGCCTCTTCGGGCGCGACCCGCCCCGCCAGCACCAGCTCGCGCAGCGAGTCGTCCATGAGCCGCATGCCCTGCGTGCGCCCGGTCTGCAGCGCCGAGCGGATCTGGAAGAGCTTGTCGTCGCGGATGAGGTTGCCGATGGCCGGCGTCACCATCAGCACCTCCAGCGCCGCCGCGCGGCCGCCGTCCACCGTGGGCATCAGCCGCTGGGTGATGACGCCGTGCAAGCTCTCGCTCACCATCGACCGCACCTGCGACTGCTGCGCCGGCGGAAACGCACCGAGAATGCGGGTGATGGCGCGCGCGGAGGTGGCGGTGTTCATCGAGCCGATCACCAGGTGGCCCGTCTCGGCGGCCGTCACCGCCAGTGAGATGGTCTCCGAATCGCGCAGCTCGCCGATGACGATGACGTCCGGATCCTCGCGCAGAGCCCCGCGCAGCGCGCGCGCGAACGATTCGGTGTCGCGCCCGACCTGCCGCTGATTGACCAGGGCCTTCTTCGGCGGGTGGATGATCTCGATCGGATCTTCCAGGCACAGCACGTGATCGGAGCGCTCTTCGGCGATGAGGTTGACCAGCGCCGCGAGCGTGCTGGTCTTGCCGCTGCCGGCGAGACCCGTCACCAGCACCATGCCCTGGCTGTGCGAGACGAACTGCGCCAGCTGCGAGGGCAAGCCCAGCTCCTCGAGCGTGGGCGGCGTGCGGCGGATGATGCGAAAGGTGGCGTTGAGGCCGGTGTTGGTGACGTAGAAGCTCGCCCGGCAGCGCAGCCGCGACGAGGTGACCACCAGCGCGTCCAGGCTCAGATCGCGCTCCAGGCGCGACCGCTCCTCCAGCGTCAAGAGCGCGCGCAGCTGCGGAGCCAGCTCGCGATCCTCGAGCGGCGGTTGATTCGCGGTGAGCAGCCTGCCGCCCTGGCGCATGGCCGGCGGGGTGCCCGGGTGGAAGTGGACGTCCGAGGCGCCGCGCTTTTCGGCCGCGTCGAGAATGGCCGGAATGCGAGCCGCCGCCGCTCCGGTCGCCACCGCCGCTCCGCCCGGCACCGACGGCGACGAGACCGGCGTGACGAGCGGCTGCGGCGCGGCCTGGATGGCCGGCGGCGGCGCCTGCGCCTGCCGCTCCCGCTGCAGCGCGAGGATCTCTTGCAGCTGCGCCTCGGTGAGGTAGCCGCGATTGATCAGCAGCGCCCCCAGGTGATGCTTGCCGCCCAGCTGCGCCTGCACTTGCAGGCAGAGCTGCACCTGCTCGGCGGTGACGTACTTCTTTTCGATGGCCAGCCGGCCGAACAATCCGATGGCGTCGCTCATTGCCACCAAGATGCCGCACGAACGGCCACTCGTCGAGATTCAGCTCGCCTCACCTCGTGCTACATCGGCGCGGTGCGCACTCCCACCTTCACGGCCGCGCTGGCGATGAGCGTCAGCGCGGCCGGCTTCGCCGGAATGGCGGCGTTGGCCAAAGTGGCGGCGGCGCGGTGCTCTGCTACTTCGCCTCACTGGGACATTTGCCGGTGGGTATCTCCACCCTGTTGCAGTACAGCGCGCCGGCCTTTGCCGCGCTGGCGGCCGCGCTCTTCCTGGGCGAAGGACTGACGCTGCGCACGGTCACCGCGCTGGCCATCACCTTGCTGGGCATCTCGCTGGTCGTGCATGGGCAGTCGCCCGCGTCAGCGGCCGCGACCTTGTCGGGCCGCTGGGAGCTGGTGGGCATTCTCGGCGCCATCCTCTCCGGCGCGGCCGTCACCTCCATTCGCAGGCTTCGCGACACCGAGGGGTCGGTGACCATCTTCGCGGCGTTCAACGCCGGCGGCGCGCTGGTCACGGCCGCGCCCGCCTGGAGGTCGTGGATCGCTCCGACGCCGCACACGTGGCTGCTCATCTGCGGCGTCGCCGCTGTCTCGATCATCTCGCAGTTGGGAATGACCTGGTCGTTGCGCTGGCTCACTGCCGCGGCTGGCGGGCTCTTGATGCAGCTGACGCCGGTGGGCGCGCTCGCCATCGGCGCGCTGGCGTTCGGAGAGACCATTCATCCGCTGGCGTGGCTGGGCGCCGCGGTCACCATCGCCGGCATCAGCCTGGGCGCGCTGCTCGCAAGGCCTTCTCGAGAAGCTCCTGCAGCCCCAGCCGCAGCGCCCACGCTCGCAGATCGGCCAGGTCCACTTCATTGACCCGCAAGACCCCGATGACGTCGCGCCACTGCTGATCGGAGACGCCGCCGCCGTCGCGAAACCAGCTCAATTTGCTCAGCACCGAGTCCGCGGGACTCAAGACATTCAGCGCTCCCGCTCCGGAGCGCATCGCGTCCGCCAATGCATCTTGGTCGACGTCGAACTCGTCGCCGAGAGTGGCGGAAAAGGTCGCGACTCGCGCGGCCGTCAGCTCGACGACGAAGTCGATGTCATTCGTCAGACGCGGATCGCCGTACAGTGAGGTCGCGACACTGCCGACGACCATGTGTCTGATACCGAGGGTCTCTAGAGCCCGCGCAACCCGCACGGCGACCTGAAGGATCTCGATCGCGTCCGGATCAGACGGCATCGGCCGGCACTTCCGCGAACAGTCTGCATGCCGTCCCTCGACCGTAAAGCCGCACGGCGAGACGAGCGTGTACTTCCTCTTCAGAGGCCTTCGGGTGCGCGAGCTTGATGCCGATCATCGCCAGCTGCCGCCCACCGCGAGTCAACCGCGAGGCAATTCGCAGCCGCTCTTCGGGAGTCAGCGCCCGCAGCCGGGCGAAGTACTCCTCCTGCTGCGCCGGCGAGGTGTCTCTCATCACCGGAGAAAGTATAGTCGACTCAGATGAGCGAGCGGGAGCGGCAGGTGAAGCTGCGCGAAGAGCGCAATGGGCGCGATTCGCGGCATCTCTGGGCCTGGGTCGATGCCCAGGGCCGGCTGCACGTCGACGGGCAAGACCTCGGGCCCTCGACGGCGACGGTCTCTTCCGACGGCGAGTACGAGTGGTTCCAGACCATCGCGGCGGAGCACGTGCCGCGGCTGATCGGCCTGCTCGGCGGCAAGCCCGGCAACGACCTCCTCGATCTGCTCGAAGCCCGCTGGACCGGCGCGCGCGCTGCCGACTTCGAAAAGCTCCTGCGCGAGAGCGGCATTCCCGTCGAGCGCGTCACTTTCTAGAGCGCAGCTGACCTAAGCGTGAAGCAGCGAGAGGTTATAGTCCGCGTTGGCCCGGAACTCGGCCGGCGTACCCGAAAACGCGACCTGGCCTTTGACCAGGATCATGGTGCGGTCGGCCACCGTCAGCAGCGTCCGGATCTCCTTGTCGACGATGAGCAGCGCCATGCCCTCCTCGCGCAGCTTGCGCACCACGTCCCAGATCTGCTGGCGCACCAGCGGCGAGAGCCCTTCGGTTGCGCCGTCGAGGATGATCAGCTGCGGGTTGGTCATCAGCGCCCGGGCGATGGCCAGCATCTGCTGCTCGCCGCCAGAGAGTTGAAAGCCCAGATTCGTCAATCGCTCGCCCAGCCGCGGAAAGAGCGCGACCGCGGCCTCGAACGTCCAGCGCCCCGGCTGCGCGGCGACGAGCAAGTTCTCGCGCACCGTCAGCGTGGGAAAGATGCCGCGCCCTTCGGGCACCAGCGCGATTCCCTGCCGGGCGATCAGATGCGCCGGCAAGCCGGTCACCGCCTTGCCGCGAACGAGCACCGTCCCCGAGCGCGGAGGCGTGAGGCCGAGCAAGCTGCGAATGGTGGTGGTCTTGCCCATTCCGTTGCGGCCGGTCAGCGCCATCACCTCGGAAGCGCCGACCGAAATGCTCACCCCGTGCAGCACGTGGCTTTCGCCGTAGTACGTGTGGAGCCCTTCGGCTTCGAGAAGGGGCGTCACGAGAGTTCCTCACCCAGGTAGACGTCGCGGACTTCGGCGCTGTTGCGGATCTCACCGGGCGTGCCCGTGACCAAGACCCGGCCACCCACCAATACCGTCACCGCGTCGGCCAGCGCGAAGACCGCGTCCATGTCGTGCTCGACCAGCACCAGCGTGCGTTTGCGCGCGATCTTGCGCAGCAGGTCCACGAGCTCCAGCGCCTCGTCGTGGCCCAGGCCCGCCAGCGGCTCGTCGAGCAGCAGCAGCGAAGGCTCGAGCGCGAGCACCATGCCCATCTCCAGCTGCCGCTGCTCGCCGTAGCTCAGCTCCTGTGCCGGCGACGCGGCGCGCGCGAGCAGGCCGCACGACTGCAGCGCGCTCTCGACGCGCGCCTCGTTGGGCGGACTTCCGAAGAAGCGCATCGGCGAGCGGGACTGGACCGCGAGCCAGAGGCACTCGGCGCAAGTCAGCCCGGGAAAGGTGTTGGGCGATTGGTAGGTGCGTCCGATGCCCAGCCGCGAACGCCGATCGGCGGTGGCCTCGGTGATGTCCTGGCCGCGAAAGACCATCCGTCCCAAGCTCGCAGGCAGCTCGCCGGCCAGCAGATTGAGCAGCGTCGACTTCCCAGCGCCGTTGGGGCCGATGACGGCGTGGATGGTGCCGCGCTCGACGGAGAACGACACCCCGTCCACCGCCGCGAACTCGCCGAAGCGCTTCGTCACCGCATGGATCTCCAGCACCGCCTCAGCCACGCCTCGCCTCCGGCAGCAGCGACGACAGCCCGCGCGGCAGGAAGAGCACCACCGCGATGACCAATGCGCCAATCAAAGCGCTCCAGTGAGTGGTGACCTGCTCGCCATAATGCTCGAGGAACGTCAGCACGAACGCGCCGATCAACGGCCCATACAAGGTGCCTTTACCGCCCAGCAGCACGGTCATGAGAATGATGCCCGACTGCCGCCACCCGAAGTGCGCCGGATTGACGAAGCCATACAAGGTCGCGTCGAGATAGCCCGCCAGCCCCGCGAGCGCGCCGGCGATGACGAAGGCCGTCAGCTTGTAGCGCCGCGCCGGATATCCCAGCGAGAGCATGCGCCGCTCATTGATGCGGATACCCACCAATGCCCGCCCGAACGGCGCCCGCAACAGTTGCGCGAGCAGCAGGTAGACCGCAATCAAAGCAATCCAGATGAATACATAAGCGGTGGTGCGATTGCCGAAGTCGAGCGGACCGATTCGCGGCCGCGCGGCCAGGTAGAGCCCGTCCGAGCCACCCAGCCCGGGCGCCTCGCTGAAGAGATAGAAGA
>DATBAA010000273.1:0-3171 GCA_036271755.1 Myxococcales bacterium
CGAGCACAGCCACGGCGGCGCCTCGGACGCGGAGTTGCTCAAGCACGCCGCGGCGGCGCACAAGCACGCCAAATCCCCGCACGGTGGCGGGCTGATGGGAGACCTCGGAGCGCTCGCCGAGGGCGCTGCGCACCTCTTCAAGGACGGCAAGCGCACCGTCCATGACGCCTCCGAATTGGTGCACGACGGCAAACAAGGTTGGAAGGACGCGCAGCACGCCTGGAAGGACGGCAAGAAGCTGGTCCACGGCGCCGAGCACGCGTACGGCGACGCCAAACACGCCTACAAAGACGCGCAGCACGGCGTGAAGGACGCGAAGCACCTCTTCAAGGACGGCAAGCACGCCTGGGGCGACGTGAAGCACGGCGCGCAGGACGTGAAGAGCGTCTGGGCCAGCCTGCAGAAGGGCGACTTCAAGGGCGCGCTCGCGGGCGGCAAGAGCGTGCTCGGCGACGCGAAGAAGATCTTCGGCGACGGCAAAGGCCTGTTCAAGGACGCCAAGGGTCTCTTCGGCGACGGCAAGAAGCTGTTCGGCGACGGCAAGGAGCTCTTCAAGGACGGCAAAGAGCTCTACGGCGAAGGCAAGGCCCTCTACAAAGACGGCAAAGGTTTAATCAAGGACGGCAAAGAGATCCATGGCGACGGGAAAGCCCTCGTCAACGACGGAAAAGATTTAATCAAGGACGGGAAGGAGATCGCCTCTGCCGGCAAGCACGTGGTGGGCGACATCAGCCACCTGATCCACGCGGGCAGAGAGTGGGTGCACGGCAACCTGCACAACCTCGACTTGAGCAACGTGAAGGGCCAGGCCGAGAAGGCCATGCACATCCTGCCCGACTGGCTCAAGGGCGTCTTCGGCGGGAAAGGCGGCGCGCAGAAGGCCGATCCGTCGCAGGCGGTGCAAGCGGCGCTCTCGCTGGTGCAGAAGTTCGCCGAGGCGGTGTCGGGCGCGGTCAAGCAGGTCGAGACCGCCATGCACGCGGGCGACAACAAGACGGCGGAGAGCTGCATCCAGGGCGTCACGCAGGCCAGCGAGCAGGCGCGCGCGGCGGTAACGGAAGCGGTCAAGGCCGCGGCCGGAAATGCCGCGCTGGCGAAGCAGGCCGCGCAGGCCAGCACGCACTATCTGGCCATCCGCAAGCAGTTCTTCGGCTTCGTGCAGGGCTTGCACGGCATCGCGAAGAAGGTTCCGGACGACAAGTATCCGGACCTGAGCGCGCTGCAAAGCGGCCTCGGCGCGCTGCAGGTGAAGGTCGATTCGCTGGGCGAGCTGAAGAACGCGGACTCGCAGATGCAGCCGATGATCGCCGCGCTGCAAAAAGAGCTGGCGGGCCTGAAGGCGCAGCTGACCAAGGCGAAGTCGGACCATCGCGGCGACGAAGCCGCGGGCCAGCTGCTGGGCCAGCTCGAAAATCAGCTCAATCAGCTCGAAAAGCAGCTGGCAGCCCATTCCGGCAAGGCCAACGCGGCCGCGGGCGACCAGGATCTGGGGCAGAAGCCTGCGCCGAAGAAGAAGCAGCCCAAGAAGCACCAGCCGGCTGAGCCTGGGTTGGACGGCGACGACGGGCGCGTCCACGTCGGCCGGGGCGGCAATCGCGGCGACGTCCAGGTGCAGGACGGGCAGAACGTCGATCCGGCCGCGATGGACACCTGGATTGGCTCGGGCGAAGGCCTGGAGTCTTTCTCGCAGGTGTTCGGAGCGTTCCTGCCGGGGCAGGGCGGCGAGACCGGCGCGCTGGTGAAGCACTCGGCCGGAAGGGGCAGGGCTGGCCGCGCGCATGGTGCGGCCGCTCACGGCGCTGAAGCACACGCGCCGGCCGCGGATGGAGCGCACCCGCATGCGGCGGGGCACGCCGGCGGAGCAGGGCCACACTCCAATGCGCACGGCGGTGGTGCGGGCGCGGCGCACGGCAATTCGGGCGCGGCTGGCCATGCGCATCGCGGCGGTCTCGGCGGGCTCACCAACACCCTGACCGGCGACGCCACCAGGTTCCTGCACCCAGCCTTCGATGCGCTGCACCAGATCTCCGACGAGGTGGCCAGCGCGGCCGAACGCGGCTCCGGACTGCTGGGCAGCGCGATGGAATATGTCGAGGAGGGCGAACACGTCCTGCATCTCGCCGAGGGCGCGGCGCACCAGGTCCAAGGCCTCGCCGGCGAAGCCGAGGGCGTTCTCGCCCGCATGGGCTTGCGCCGGGCCGCCGGCCTTGCCCACCGCGCCGGCTCCGCCGCGGGCTTCGTCGATCACGAGGCCCAGGTCGCGGAAGGCGGCCTCGCCAGCGTCGATCGGATGCTCGGCCAGGGCCGATCGATCGCCGACGCGGTCAGCAGCGGCGCGCACCGCGCAAGCGGCGTCTTCGGCGCGCTGGAGAACGGCAACTTCGGCTCGCTGGCCAGCCTCTTCCGGTCCGCGAAGGACGGCTACGACGGCAAGCTCGCGCCCGAGAAGGCCCGCCTGGGCTCGATCCTGGACGAGCCGCGCCGCCTGGACGGCACCACGCTCTCGAAGATGTCGGGCTTCCTGGGCGGCGACTTCGGCGGCGTCCGCATCCACACCGGCATGGGCGCGGCGGAAGTCACCACCCGCTTCCGCGCCGAAGCGGTGACCGTCAAGGACCACATCTTCTTCGCGCCAGGCCGCTTCAACCCCTCCACCATGGAAGGCCAGAAGCTGCTCGCGCACGAGCTGACCCACGTCTTGCAGATGGGCCGGCCCAACCTCGACGTCCGCACCGCCGAGGGCGAAGCGCTCCACTCCGAGCACAGCTACGGAAACGCGCCCGACATGACGACGCTGAACCTCAGCCCGGCCCAGCCCGACTTCAAGCTCGCCGACGGCCAGGGCGTGGCCAACACCAACGGCGTCTACACCGCCAAGCGCACCCGCAGCCGCGGCAGCGACGCGGGGGGCAAAGACAAGATGCCCGACGGCGACGAGTTCCTCGAATCCGTCTCCACCCGCGTCTACGACCTCCTCATGGAAGAGATGGAACAGTCCTTCGAATCCCGCTGAAGACTGCTTCCACAAACAGATCAACCGCAAAGCGCGCCAAGCGCGCAAAGGTGCTGCAACTCGAGCTGTCGCATTGTTTGGGTGGACCCGAGCACAGCGCCGCTGGTCGCGGAATTGGTCGCCTGGTGATCAGCCGCTTTCGTTGAGGAGTGATCAGC
>DATBAA010000274.1:0-6457 GCA_036271755.1 Myxococcales bacterium
TCTTGATTTCGCGCTACCACGTGGGCTTCGCGGTGGCGTGCCTGGCTTCGTTCGCCGTGTGCCTTCTCCTGGGCGCGCTCTTGGCTTTGCCGGCGCTGCGGCTCGAAGGGCCCCGGTTCGCGCTCGCCACGCTGAGCTTCACCGCGCTCTGCACCACCACCCTGAACGAGATGGAGTGGCTGACCAACGGCGCCCAGGGCCTGACCGTGATGCGCCCGGCGTTCTTCGGGGTCGCGCTCGGCGCGCGCGGCTTCTACTGGGCGTGCATGGTGTTCCTGGCGGCGGTGTGGCTGGGCATGCGCAACATCCTCGACTCGCAGTGGGGCCGCGCGTTCGAGGCCCTGCGCGACAGCCCCATTGCCACCGACGCCATGGGCGTGGGCACCTTCCGCTACAAGGTGGCGGGCTTCGCCTTTGGCTCCGCGCTGGGCGGGCTCGCCGGCGCTTTGTACGCCTTCAACTTCCAATATCTGGAGCCGGGGACGTTCGTCTATTCGCTCACCGTCTTCCTGCTTTTGGGCGTGGTGCTGGGCGGGCGCAAGAGCTTGTGGGGCGCGTTCGTGGGCGCGGCCATGGTGGCGCTGCTCCCGAACTTGCTGTCGAACAAGAGCTTGTTCACCGCGCTGTCGGGCGTGGGCTTTCTCCTGGCGCTCGTCGCCGGCGTGCGCGGCCTCGCGCGCAAGACCACCAAGCCCTTCCAGGCGCTGGCGCCGGTGGTCTCGACCGGCGCGCTGGTGGTGGGCGGCTTCCTGGTGGCCAACACCGAAGATTGGCGCACGGCCATCTTCGCGCTGATGCTCTTCTCGGTGGTGGTGGGCCTGCCCGAAGGCTTGATGGGCTTCGCCGGCAAGGCGCTGTCGCAGCTCTTCCAGATTCCGCCGCAGCCGCTGCCTGAGCCGACGCCGCTCGACCAGGTGCTGCCCGCGCGGCGCGAAGGCTCGGGCACGGTGCTGCTCGAGCTGCGCGAGATCAAGCGGCACTTCGGCGGCGTCAAGGCGGTGGACGGCTTGAACATGAAGGTGATGGCCGGCCACGTGCACGGGCTCATCGGCCCCAACGGCTCGGGCAAGAGCACGGCGGTCAACGTCATCTCCGGGCTCTACGCGCCCACCTCCGGCCAGCTCTTGCTGCGCGGCCAGCCGCTGCCGGAGGGAAGCCTCTTCCAAACCTCGCGCGCCGGTGTCGCGCGCACGTTCCAGAACCTGCAGCTCTTCAGCGGAATGAACGCCGTGGAGAACGTGATGGTCGCGTTGAAGGGCGCCTATCCGCGCTCGCGCTGGCTGCCGCTCGTGCTCTTGGGGCTGGGCCGGCCGGAAGAGACCCGCGCCCGCGCCGACGCGCTGGCGCTGCTCGACTTCGTGGGCCTGCGCGATCAGGCGCTCACGCGCGCGCAGGATCTTCCCTACGGCGCGCAGCGCTTCCTGGAGATCGCCCGCGCCGTCGCGCGCAAGCCAGAGGTGCTCATCCTCGACGAGCCCGCCGCCGGACTTTCGCACGGCGACATCCAGCGGCAGATGGAGGTGATCAAGCGCGTGCACGAGCGCGGGGTCACCATCGTCTTGATCGAGCACCACATGGACGTGGTGACCGGGCTCTGCAACCAGGTGACGGTGCTCGACGGCGGCAGGATGATCGCCGAGGGAACGCCGGAGGAAGTGAAGCGGCACCCGAAGGTCATCGAAGCCTATCTGGGCGAAGTGGATTCAGAGCCCGCGAAGGCGGAGGCCTGATGCTCGTCGTGACTGATCTGTACGCCGGCTATGGCTTGAGCGAAGTCCTGACCGGGACGTCGCTGACGGTGAAGGCCGGCACGGTGGTGGCGGTCATCGGCGCCAACGGCGCGGGCAAGACCACCACCATGCGCGCCATCTCGGGGATGGTGCGGCCCAGCAAGGGCAGCGTGGTGCTCGACGGGACGCCCGTCCACAAGCTCGAGGCTTCTCGCATCGCGCGCCTGGGGCTCGCGCACTCGCCCGAAGGCCGCAAGGTGTTCGCGCCGCTGACCGTCGAGGACAACCTGCTGCTCGGCGCGTATCGATTGCTGCCCAACTTCTTCGGCTTCCGCGCCAAGGCGGCGGCCGATCTGGACCACGTCTACAAGCTCTTCCCGCGGCTGCTCGAGCGTCGCAAGCAGCAGGCCGGGACGCTGTCGGGCGGAGAGCAGCAGATGCTCGCCATCGGCCGCGCGTTGATGGCCCGGCCGAAGGTGATGCTGCTCGACGAGCCGTCGATGGGCCTCGCGCCCGTCATCGTCCAGGAAGTCTTCCGCATCATCTCGAGGCTGAAGGCAGAAGGCATGACCATGCTGCTGGTCGAGCAGTTCGCAAAGACCGCGCTGGCGGTGTCTGACTACGCCTACGTCATGGAGCGAGGCCGTATCGTGGTGGAAGGCACCCCGGCAGAGCTCCACAAAAACGAAAAAGTCCTCGCCGCCTATCTCGGCTAACTCAAGTTCGCTGTTTGCGTGCAGGCAAGCCATCATGAAACCCGGATAGGCCTTGAATCGGTTTTTGGGTTCGCAATGGGGGAAGGCATATGTCCTGGCGCTTCAAAAACTTCAATGCCGCTGAGCTCGTGGTTTGCGCAGATCGCTTCCTCGAAGAGGCGCATGATTTCGCCAGAAAACGCCCAAAAGCTGCGACCACTCAATGGACCGATTTCGTATTGGATTGGTTCTGGGGAGTCCGTGGCGAGGGAATCACAGTGGACGCCAGTCCGACGAAAACCCCGGGAGCACCGTCACCGCGTGTCTGCTATGGCGAGTTTATGCTCGACATGTCGCATACGACATATCCGCAATATACGGCTGACTGCATCTACCATTCCCGCCCTTATTGGAAAAACGCGCTGAGCCGTCCGTGCGAAATCCGGCTCGCCCTGGAATCGGAAATGGGTCGATTCAGAGGTGGCGATGAGACTTATGTCCGCGTCCTCGAAGATGCAGCAAAGCTACCCGCGGTGCGAGCCAACGTGAAAGTCATGGTCTTTGCTTCTCATGACGGCGGAGATCGCGCAGAGATCGTCGACTCTTTGCGCGACCTTCGCTTGCAGGGCAGAGACCAGGCCCCGTGGCTTTGGATCGATCTTCCTTGGGTCGACGATTCCAATGACCAATGGGGCGCTGACGCGGGCGTTTTTAGCTGACATTGAATTCAACCCGCAGCTGATTTTCTGGCGATCCAGTCGTCGACGACTCGGTCTAGCAAAGGCATGGGGAGGGCGCCGGATTCGAGGACGGTGTCGTGGAATTCGCGGAGGTCGAATTTTGGGCCGAGCCTGGCCCGCGCTTGCTCGCGGAGCTTGAGGATCTCCAGCTTGCCGATCATGTAGCCGCAGGCCTGGCCGGGCCAGACGGAGTAGCGCTCCACCTCGATGACGACGTCGCTCTCCGGATCGCCGGTATGGTCGGTCATGTAGGCGATGGCCTGCTCGCGCGTCCAACGCTGCGAGTGCAGCCCGGTGTCGACGACCAGCCGCGTGGCTCGAAGCAATTGGCCCTGCAGGTATCCGAGACGGTCCAATGGATTGTCCTCGAAGCCGTTCTCGGCGGCGAGCTGCTCGGCATAGAGCGCCCAGCCTTCTGAATAAGAATTGAAGGGAATCAATTGGCGGAACATGGGCAGCTGCTTCTGCTGCCGGGCAACGACGATTTGGAAGTGATGGCCGGGAATACCCTCGTGATAGGCCAGCGTGCGCATGGCGAACTTGGGCATGGCGCCTATATCCTCGACGTTGGCAAAGAAGGTCGCCGGGCGTGAGTTGTCCAATGGCGGTGGAAAGTATTGTCCTCCGGGCGCGGTCTTGGAGCGGAACGCCGGCACCGCTTCGGCGCGAACGCCAATGTTCGGACGGTCGTGGAAGAGCGGGCCGGTCTTGTGATCGATGTCGTCGATGATGGCCTGGAAGTCGGCGATCATCTGCTTTCGCCCGGCGTCGCTGATTGGATAGAGAAAGGCTGGATCCTTGGCCAGCGCGCGCACGGCCGGGCCAATCACCGGCGCGTCGATGCCGCGCGCCGCGAGGATCTTGTGCATCTCGGCTTCAATCAAAGCCACCTGCGCGAGGCCGATGGCGTGCACCTCTTCCGCGGTGACGTTCGAGGCGGTGCCACCACGCAGGAAGGCCGCGTAGCGCGCGGCGCCGTCGGGAAACTTCCAGATGCCGGCGTCGTCGGTGGCCTCGGCATTCAATTCGTCGACCAAGGCGATGAAGCGTTTGAAGGCGGGGCGCACCGTGTCCTCGACGCGCGCCGAAGCCTGCGCGACCAGCGCGTCCTTGCCGTCGATGGAGAGCCCGGAGAGCTTCTCGCGGAGGTGCTTCACCAAGACGTTGTCGTCGTTCGAGGCGTCGGCGAAGGCCTGCGCGTCGGCGCGCACTTTGCGCAGGATGAAGCGGGGCGGAATGACGCCCTTCCCGGCGTCGTCGCGGGCGTGGGCGATCACCTGGTCGAAGGCCACGCCTGAAGCGGCCATGCGCGAGATGTACGCCTCGGCGTCGCCCTTGCTCTCGAGCGTGTGCTGGCTGGTGAGAAAGCCCGGCAGGGCCACGTGCAGGCCGTTCAGCTGATCGAAGGCGTAAGGCCCGCCGAACGAGCCGTCGGTGGCGGCCAGATCTTGCAGAAACCACTCCATCACGTCGTACGAGAGCTGGTCCGGCGCCGACATCTTCGCGCGGTCGTAGGCGCGCAGCGTCGAGAGATCGCCGGCGATCATCTTCCGCATACGGTCGCGTTGTTGCAGCGAAAAGTCGTCCAGGCGACCTTTGCGTACATCGAGCAGGTGCAGCGACGAGCAGAGCTGCGGCGACTGCCAGAGAAAGGAGAAGAGCGTGCGCAGATAGAAGTGGTTGATGGACCAGGGCCGGAGCCAGATGGTGGGAACCGCGAAGATCGCGAGCGCCAGGAAGAGCACCGCAAGCACGGCTGGCCAGCGCCTCGGTCGTCGGTTTTCGGACATAAAAATGACCCTATCACCCACATTGCAGGTGTATCACCGAGGGGTATAAGAATAGGCGCGGGGAGCGCATGCCGGACGCCAACGACAAGCTCATCCCGCCGGTCCTGGCCGCGATGTCCGCGCTGGACCAGGCCGTCGCCGAACATGAGCTTCTGGTCGAGCGGCTGGCCGGCGCCATGCAAGAGGGTGTGCGGCTCGACGAGGAGCTGCGCGCCGTAGACTTCAACGATCACGTGAAGATGGGCGTTGCCACCAAGGCGCTGGCGTTCCAGGTCTCGGTGGTGCAGCGCATCGCTTGGAAGGAAGAGACGGCGCGGCGCGGACGCGACGGGGCGCAGCAGGCGCTGGTGCAGGCGCGCAAGGCGCAGAGCCTGGCCCGCAGCGAGCTGTTGCGCATCGAGCTGGAGATCGACGCGGCCTCCATCTGGGACATGGTCGGGCAGTTCGAGGCGAAGGTGCGCGGGCGTTTGGAAGAGCACGCGAAGATCGCTTCGGAGATGAACTTCGCCGCGGCGGCCGCGGGCGAGCAGAGCTCCGCCGCGCTGGAGGCGGCTTCGCTGACGCCGGCGCTGGGCACCTCCGGGCCCGATCTGTGGAGCGCGCTGGCGGGTGGCGTGCGGCAGCTCTACGACCACAACGGCGCGCCGCTGCCAGGCTCGATTCCGCCGCCGTCGCGGGCCGACTTCGAGAAGCCGGCGCTGACGGCGAAGGCGCTGCCCGCGGTGATCGTCGCGAGCGACCTCGCGCAGCCCATCGTCGAGGCGGCTCCAAAGCGAAAGCCGGCGGCGCGCGAGATCGTGGTCGCCGCAAAGGCCGCGCGCGAGCGCGACGTGGCCAGCGCGGGCGAGCACGACGCCATCAATCTGGAGGCGCAGGCGGAGTTCGCGCGCCTGGCCGAGCTGGCGATGACGGTCGAGCCGGTGCCCGCCGTGAAGCCGGACGCCGCGCGCGCCGCGCTCTTCGCGGAGAAGCCCGAGCTGGCGCGGCCCGCCGTCTTTGCCGATCGCCTTGCGCCTCTCGGCGACGAGCAGTTGCCGTTCGCGCAGCGGGTCGAGCCGGCGCCGGTCGTCCTTGCGCGCGCGCCCATCGTCTCGACGCTGGCCACGCCGCCGCGACCAACGCAGCCGGTCGCGGCCCGCCCTGCCGGCGGCCGTCCGACGCCCATTCCGCTGGCGCCCATTCCGCCGCGCCCGCCGCCCGCGGCTCGCCCCGGTCCGCCCGTGCCTCTTCCAGGTCCGGCGCAGAGAACGCGGCTACCGCCTCCACCGCCGCCCGACGACGACGAGCCGCGCTTCGACTTCGCGCGCCCGCCCGAGGTGCCACAGGCGAAGACCGCTCCTCCGGCGTTTCACACGCGCGGCGCGCCGCTGGGCCGCGTCGTCTCTTCCGCGCCGCCGGAGGTCGTGCCCGACAGCGTTCCGCCGCCCGACGAGAACAAGCGCGGCCGGCTGGACAGGATGCTGCGCAACCTCGCCGGAATGGTCGGCCCGCGCCGGGCTCCG
>DATBAA010000275.1:0-6411 GCA_036271755.1 Myxococcales bacterium
GGTACGACAGCTACCGCGGCGTGGTGATGCTGGTGCGGGTGCTGGAGGGGACGCTGGCGGTGAAGCAGAAGATTGTCCTCTTCAGCAACCAGAAGCACTTCGAGGTGCAGGAGCTGGGGGTGTTCAGCCCGTTCTCGCGGCCCGTCCAGCAGCTGATGGCGGGGGAAGTGGGCGTGCTGGTCGCGAACATCAAGGAGATCCAGGACGCCAAGGTCGGCGACACCCTGACCGAAGTAGGACGTCCGACGGAGACCGCGTTTCCGGGCTTCAAGGAGATCAAGCCGATGGTCTTCGCCGGCATCTTCCCGGTGGACTCCTCGGACTATGAAAACACCCGCGACGCGCTGGAGAAGCTGAAGCTCAACGACAGCGCCTTCACCTACGAACCAGAGACCTCGCAAGCCCTGGGCTTCGGCTTCCGCTGCGGCTACCTGGGCCTCCTGCACATGGAGATCGTGCAGGAGCGGCTGGAGCGCGAATACAACCTGAACCTGATTACGACCGCGCCGTCGGTCGTCTACCGGGTGCTGAAGAAGACCGGCGAAGAGCTGAGAATCGACAACCCCTCCAAGCTGCCGGAGGAGGGCGAGATCGAGAAGCTCTACGAGCCCGTGCTGCTGGCTCACATCTACGTGCCGGGCGACTACGTGGGCGCGGTGCTGAAGCTCTGCCAGGACCGGCGCGGGACGCAGAAAGACATCAAGTACATCGGCACCAAGCGGGTGCAGATCACCTACGAGATCCCACTCGCCGAGGTGGTGTTCGATTTCTTTGATAAACTCAAAAGCCTGACTAGAGGGTATGCTTCGCTCGATTACGAGCCCATTGGCTACCAGGAGGCGGATCTCGTCAAATTGGATATCCTCATCAATGGTGAGCCGGTGGACGCGCTCTCGACCATCGTGCACCGCGAGCGGGCCTACGGGCGCGGCCGCGTCATCTGCGAGAAGTTGAAAGAGGAGATTCCCAGGCAGATGTACGAGGTGGCCATCCAGGCAGCCATCGGGTCGCGGGTGATCTCGCGCGAGACGCAGAAGGCGATGCGCAAGAACGTGCTCGCCAAGTGCTACGGTGGCGACATCTCCCGCAAGCGGAAGCTGTTGGAGAAGCAGAAGGAAGGCAAGAAGCGCATGAAGTCTGTCGGCACGGTGGACATTCCCCAGTCGGCGTTCCTCGCCGTCCTCAAGGTCGAGGAATGACCGTGGCTGCCGATACGCGCGATCGCGCCCTGGCCCGGCGCGAGGCCGAGCTGGTGGCCGCCGCGGACAAGGGCTCCAAAGCCTATTACGCAGTGGCCGGGTACGGCCGCCTGGGCGCCATCCTGGGCGGGACTTTGGTCGCAGGCCTGGTGGCGAGGCACTTCCTGCAGCGCCAGGAGTTTTTGCCCGGGTCGCTGCTCGGCTTCCTCGCCGTCTTCATCCTCTCGACCATCGGGTCGGCGACGGCTTGGGGAGTTCGCAGCCGCGCGCGCAGCGAGGCGAAGGCACTCTGGCGCAGCGGTACGCGGCTCTTCAAGAAGCACCGCGCCAAGCTCACCGAGAACGCCGCGGCCCAAGTCGAGGCCGCGCTCAAGAACGTGCAAGACGCGCTGGCCGGGTCGCTGGGCATGCCTGCGCTGCAAGCACGGCTGCACCTGGACGAGACGCTCGATCAGCACCTGGCCTTCGCCCGCAAAGGAGCGGTCCGCGAGTACACCGAGTCCATCGGCGGGGCCATCCTGGTGGCGCTGCTCCTGCGCGCCTTCATCTTCGAGCCGTTCCACATCCCGTCTGGCTCGATGATTCCCACGCTGCTGGTGGGCGACTTCATCTTCGTCAACAAGATGAGCTACGGGCTGCGCATTCCCTTCACCGACCCGAAGACGGTCCACAAGCTGATGGAGGCACCGCCCAAGCGGGGCGACGTGGTGGTGTTCATCAACCCGCTGCACGAGGAGAGCGACTACGTGAAGCGCGTGGTGGGCCTGCCCGGAGACACCATCGACGTGCGCGACAACGTCCTCTACCTCAACGGCGTCGAGCAGAAGCGCACCGACCTGGGCGACTTCCACTATCAAGATCGTTCGGATCTGGCCGAAGACTACAAGGACGTCGACGTCGTCGCCCACCAGTACATCGAGAACCTGGGCGGCAAGCAGCACCCCATCCTGGTCAAACAGGATTCGCTGCCGGGCCGCGACGGGCACTTCGTCGTCGAAGAAGGAAGGGTGTTCGTGATGGGAGACAACCGCGACAACTCGCTCGACAGCCGCTTCCAGGGCGGTCCGGGTCAGGTTCCCTTCAGCTACATCAAGGGGCGCGCCAGCATCATCTGGATCTCCTTCGGCGGGTCCCTGGGCATCCGCTTCGAGCGCATGTTCCGGAGCGTCAATTGAAGCCGCATCGCGGGCTCACCTTCATGACGGTGCTGATCCTCGTCGCCATCCTGGGCGGGGTGTACTGGGCGGCGACGTTCGGCAACGCCTACTGGGAAAACCAGGAGGTGAAGAGCACGCTCAAGGAGGCCGCGAACCTCTGCTACCACGAGCGAGAGGACTCCAGGGTCGTCATCTTCATCACGCGAAAGCTGCACGACATGTTCGACGTGCAGGACGGCGGCGGCAAGAAGACGATGCGCATCGACTTCGACCCGGGCGATCTGCGCGTCGAGCGGACGACGAGCCCCAAGTGGGTGCACATCTACCTGACCTACAGCCGGACGGTGAAGACGCCGCTCACGGGTCAGGAGCGCACCGTGACCTTCAACGACCACGCCGAGGCAGATCTCAGCGACGTGAAGTGGTGATCTAGAGCAGCGATAAGTGCGTCGCGAGCCGGTGCAGCACCAGTTGGCCGTCGGTCCGGATGGCGCAGGCCAGATCATCGCAGAGCAGCGCTTCACCCGCGGGCAGCGACGCCAGCGGAAGCCCGCTGGCCAGCTCGCGCAGCTCGTTCCTGGTCCGCGAGAGCAGCACCACGCCGCGCCGCTGCCGCGCAGGCCGCGAGGGGCCGCCGTCCGGCTCGATGGTCCAGCGCTTGCCGTCGAGCCGCTGCGCCGCGCCGCCCGCGCCGGTGGCGATGATCGAGTCCGGGTCGTGCTCCAGGGCCAGGTGCTCGACCCAAGGCAGCTCCCGCGCCGGCCGCGGAGATAGATCGTGCAGCGAGAAGGCGAGGACCTGGCCGGCCGCGATGAGCATGACTGCGTCGGCGTCGAGGCGCAGGCTGTGCGCGTCCTGCGGCACCGGCGCCTGGAAGAGCACCTTGCCGGTGCGCGGGTCCAAGCAGGCGAGCTTCTTTGCGGCCTCCAAAGCTCCGCCCCGCGCCGGTAAAGCCGCCTCCAGCAAGAGCACGTGCGGGCCGCACTGGATCAGCTCGCGCACCGCCGCGCGCCGCTTCCACAGCACCGCGCCGTCGGCCTTGTCGAGGCCCATGCAGAAGGCGGGCAGGGCGACCACCAGCGCGGGCGGAGCTTCGACCGCGCACTTCGGCGCTCCGCCCGGAAGCTTGACGCGAAAGCCGAGCGCGCCGGCGTCGTCGACGAAAGCCAGGCCTTCGCCGGGCAGCCCGCGCAGTACGCCCTTCGACAGCGGCCAGAGCTGGCCCGGCCCGGCGGCGCCGCGCAGCCTTCGCTTCCAGCGCACTTCGCCGGTGGCGGCCTCGACCCGCTGCAAGCCACCCTTGGGGTAGCTGCCCGGCTCGCTGAAGAAGAGCTCGCCGCCCCGCACCAGCACTCCCGGCTCGGCGGGCAGCGTCCAGAGCTTCTCGCCCGTGGCCGGATCGTGCGCCGTCAGCGCGCCGACGCCTTCGATCAAGAACGGCTCGCCGGGAAGAATGCGCTGCTCGCCCTCGAGCGGAAGCCGCCACGCCTCGCGGTAGACGAGCCGCCGCATGCGCTGCGCCAGCGGCCCGGCCGGGGCCGGCGGAGGAGCGGTGGGCGCGACCGCGGAGGCCCGGCGGAGATCGCCCGTCTGCAGATCCTGGCAGTGGCGGTCCAGGCGGGTGGCGCGGTCGCGCAGGCCCTGGGCCAGCTCGTCGTCCTTGCTGCGGCGCAGGGAGAGGTCGGCGTAGGCGCGCGCGGCCTGGGTCAACAAGCTGGCGAAGCGCAGCGGCGGCAGCCTGGCGGCGGTGCGCCAGCCCGAGGCGCGCACCTCGCCGGCCGGAAGATCCCAGCGCAGCTCATGAGGTCCGAAGCGCAGCGTGAAGGACGGCTGGCCGCTCTCGCAGGCCTCGATCAGCGCGTCGGCCTCCTCGAGCAGGTTGCGCAGCAGGAAGAAGGCCGGTCCTTCGGCGGAGAGCCCCGGCGCGCCTTTGCGAGAGAGAGACACGGCGCCCGCGCCCAGGTGGGCCGCCAGCGGCGCGTGAGGGACCTCGGCGTGCGCCAGGACCCGCGCCATGGTCTCGGGCGGAAGCGAGAGCGAGAGCGTCTCGGAGCCGCCAGGCGCCTTGAACGCGATGGTGCGCGCGGGTGCCTCGCGCTTGGGCCAGCGCTTGACCGGTTTCGCAAATCCATGCGCCAGCCGCGCCGACGCTTCGGAGAGCCGCTGCGAGACCTGGGCGCTGCCCAGCCGCGGTGAAAAAGAGAGCAGATCGAGCAGCAGCCCGCGGGCGGCGTGCAATACGGCGACGCGCATCTTCTCCGCGTCCACCAAGAGCCCGGCAGCCAGCAGCTTCGAGGGCGGCGCCAGCGATGCCAGCGTCAGCAGCAGGTCTTCGCCGCGCGATTCGAGCACCAGCTCCGTCGGCCCGGGACCGATGGTGGCCTGCGCCGCGCCCTCGCCGTTGCTGATGTGCAAGAGCGCCTGCAAGAGCTCGTCGACCGCCAGCAAGACCCGCGCTTCGCCCACTCCGGCGGCGATGTCGACGCCGTCCACTTCGATGCCCAGCACGTCGAGGATCTGCCCGCCGTCGAACCCGCGCGCGCCCTGCTCTTCGAGCCCCGTCAGCTCGGAGGCATAGACGGGGTTCATGCGCCAGGAACGGCCGGGGCGGATGCGGATCACGGCAGCGAGGTTAAGTTCATTGACATAGGCAAGGCAACTCAATAGGGTTTAAAGACTTTTTTCGAGCGGCCAGAGGGAAGCTTCCAATAGCCCCGCTGGCACTCGCCGGAGCTCCACATGACGTTCACGGAAGCGGCCGTAGAGGTCTTGCGCCGCGCTGGAAAACCCCTCCACTTTTCTGCAATCGCCGAAGCCGCCGTGCGCGAGAACCTGCTCTCGCACGTCGGACAAGATCCCGAAGTGACCATGGGCCAGCGGCTGGCGGCCATGGCCAAGCGCGAGGAAGAGCGCAAGGTGGTGGCGGTCGCGCCCGAGGGAACCTTCGCGCTGGTCGAGTGGGCCGTGCCGGCGGAAGTGCAGATCGAAGCCAAGGCGCCGCCGCTCGATCCGCCGGAAGCGGCAGAGCCTCCATACCGGCCGCGCGAGCGCGAGCCGAAACCAATTCATGCGCAGGCCCGGCGCCGGCTGGCCGAGCTGCAGGCCGAACACGAGGAGGGCTCGGAAGAGGTCGAGGCCGAGCGCCGCAAGCAGGACCAGGCGCGCGGCAAGGGCCAGGGGCAGCGCCGCTTCCCGCCGCCGGCAGAGGTCGTCTTCGAAGCGTTGGCGCAGCGGCAGTCGGGCGCGCCGCTGGCCGAGCTGGCGCAGGACTTGATCAAGAAGCAGCTGCTCTCCGAAGGGCTGGTCAGCGACCTGCCTTCGCTGGTGGCGGCGTTGCTCGAGGACAATCGCCGCCGCACCGAGGCTGGACGCAAGCCGGCGTTCATCGTCGACGGCGAGCGCGTCACGCTGGTGGAGTTCCCGCCGCCCGCCGCGGTGCCCGAGCCGGTGGAGGTCCGCAGCGGAGCGCATCCGCGGCCCATGAGCGCGGTGCAGCTGGTGGCCGAGGGCAAGCGCGCCGTCTGCCGCTCGCTGAAGCGCAGGCTCGCAGACCTGGACACCGCGCAGTTCGAGCAGATCAGCGCGCTGCTGCTGGAGAAGATGGGCATGCGCGACGTGCGCGTGGCCAAGCGCAGCAAGGAGGGTCCGCTCTATCTGGCCCGCCAGCGGCGCGGCGTCTCGGACCTGCGGGTGGCGGTGAAGCTGGTGCGCGGCTCGCGCGAGATCGGCCGCGCCGACGTGCAAGAGCTGCGGCGCGATCTGGCGCACTACTCGGCCCAGATGGGCCTCGTGCTCGCGCCCGGCGAGGCAGGCCGCGAGGCGCGCGGAGAGGCCAGCGCGGCGGGGCAGGCGCCGGTGGCGCTCTACGTCGGCGAGGCATTGCCCGAGGAGATGATCGAGCTGCGCGTCGGCGTCACCGTGCAGACCGTCGAGGTGCCCGACGTGGACGAGCTCTACTTCGCCACGCTGGCGCGTCCGCCTTCGCGCGAGGAGCAGCAGCGCCGCCGCGAGCGCGAGGAGCGGCCGCTGGAGGAGCCGGCGACGGGCGGAGCGCG
>DATBAA010000276.1:0-8623 GCA_036271755.1 Myxococcales bacterium
GATCGTCTCGCCGCTGGCCGTCAAGCGCGAGCTGAACCTCACGGTGGACATTCCGTCCGAGCTTCCCAGCTTTCTGGTCGACCCCATCCGGATGAAGCAGGTGCTCTACAACCTGCTCTCGAACGCCATCAAGTTCACGCCCCCCGGCGGGCGGGTCCGGCTGACGGCGCGGCGGGTCGACGATCTGGTGGAGATCACGGTCGCCGACAATGGCCCGGGCATCAGCGCCGAAGAGCTGCCTCGTCTCTTCCAGCCCTTCGAGCAGCTGGAGGCGGGGCTGCGGAAGTTGGAAGGAACGGGCCTGGGGCTGTCCCTGACCAGGCGGCTCATCAACCTGCACGGCGGTGAGATTCGCGTGGAGAGCGAGCCCGGACGGGGAAGCCGGTTCATCTTCACCGTCCCCTTGAACGGCAGGCCGGCGTCGAAGCCCGCGCTGGTGCCGGCCGATTCGTCTCCCGGGTCGCGTCCGCTGGTGCTGGTGATCGAGGACGACGCGGCGGCGGCCGAGCTGATCGCGGCCGAGCTCGGCGAAGCGGGCTACGCGGTCGCGCTCACCGATCAGCACCACGCCTTGGAGAAGGCCGAGACGCTCGACCCGTATGCCATCACGCTCGATTTGATGATGCCCGACATCGAAGGCTACGCGATCCTCGGGCAGCTCAAGCGGTCGCGCACGGCGCGGCGCGTGCCGGTGGTGGTGGTGTCCATAGTCGACGACAGCTCGCACGCGCTCCTGATGGGAGCCGCCGAAGCGCTGGTGAAGCCCGTCCCCAAGGGAAAGCTCATCGAAGCCATCGAGCGGGGGCGGAGGCTGGAAGGGCTCACTCCGCTGCCGCGCATCCTCCTGGCCGGCCCGGACCCGGTGCCGTGCCTGCGCGCGCTGGAGCGGCTGGCGGGTGCCTGCGAGGTCTTTCCCGTCGGGCGCCTGACGCCGGGCCTCGCGGTCTTCACGTATGCGCCGCCCGACCTGGCCATCGCCATCGCCGGCGGCTCCGCGATCAGCGGCGAGATCCTCGACGCGCTGGCGACGCCGCCGCTCGCGTCGGCCCGGGTCATCATCGTCGGCGACGGGGTGATGGTCCCGGCGGCGCTGGAGGGCCGCGTGGCCGGAGTGATCCCGTCGGCCGAGGTCGAGGCAAAGCTCTGGCCGCTCGTGCACGCGGCGCTGCCGACGCGGCTCTCTCCGCTGGGAACGCTCCCCGATCGGCCGGCGCTCCTCGGCAAGCTCGAGGAGATCGCCAGGCGAGGCGCCCTGGCGGAGGTCGCGCTCATCGTGGTGACGCTGCCCGGCCCGGCCTCGCTCGCGCCGCAGCGGCTGGAGAAGCTTCTGCGCCGCCGCGACTTCGTCGCTTGCCTCTCTCCGTCCAGATACGTCCTTCTCGCTCCACAAACCCTCGGGGAAGACATTCCGGGGCTCGAGCGCCGCTTCTTGGAGGCCATCGCCACTGCCGCAAACTGTCAGAGCTCAGCGTTGGAGTTGAAGGTCGTCTTTGGATCGCCCGATGACGAGCTGTCGCCGGAAGATCTGGTCGGGTTTCTTGCTGCTGGAGGTAGCTCGTGAAGGTACTCGTGGTCGAGGACAATGAATTGAATCGCAAGCTCTTGCGCGACCTGCTCGGTCACAGAGGACATTCGACCGAAGAGACGGCGACCGCGGCAGAGGCTATCTCCCACCTGTCGCGCTCACCCGCGCCGGACGTGGTGCTGCTCGACATCGACATTCCGGGCGGCGGGCTCACCGTGGTCTCGCACATCAAATCGAAACCCGCGCTGGCTGAGATCACGGTGATTGCCCACACCGCGCTGGCCATGCGCGGCGACCGCGAGCGCTTTCTGGCCGCGGGCTGCCACGGCTACATCTCCAAGCCCATCTCGGTGAAGACCTTCGTGGCAGAGATAGAAGCCATCCGCCGCGACCGGTTGTGACGAGACGCGGCACGGCAGCGCGCTTGACTTGTGTCACCCGAGAAGTCACGGTGACATCTGAATCAGGATTGAACCCCACGAGGTTGATCCGTGAAACGTCGAACTTTCTTACGCGGCTCTGCCGCGGCCGTCGGTGGCGCAGTCGCTCTTGGTTACGATCTGAAGCAAGCCCGCGCCGAGATGCGCGCGTTCAAGATCGCCCGCACCACCGAAACCCGAAGCACCTGTCCCTACTGCGCGGTCTCCTGCGGCGTCATCATCCATACGCTGGGTGACAAGGCGAAGAACGTGAAGCCCGCGGTGGTGCACGTCGAGGGAGACCCCGACCACCCCATCAACCGCGGCACGCTCTGCCCCAAGGGCACGACGCTGCGGGAAGACATCAACAATCCGAATCGGCTCCTGGTGCCGAAGGTCCGCAGGCCCGGCGCCGACAAGTGGGAAGAGATCAGCTGGGACGAGGCCATCAAGGGCATCGCGCGCCACATCAAGACCACGCGCGACCGCACCTTCGTCGCCAAGAACGCCAAGGGCCAGACGGTCAATCGCACGCCGGGCATCGCCATGATTGGCGGCTGCACCGACACCAACGAGTTCAACTGGCTGCAGTGGAAGTTCATCACCGCGCTGGGGGTGCCGTACAGAGACTCCCAAGCAAGAGTTTGACACGGTCCAACGGTTGCCAGTTTGGCAGCCACCTTCGGCCGCGGCGCGATGACCAACGGCTGGGTCGACATCAAGAACGCCGACGTCGTGCTGGTCATGGGCGGAAACCCCGCGGAGAACCATCCGTGCGGCTTCAAGTGGGCCATCGAAGCGAAGAAGACCCGCAACGCCAAGATCGTCTCGGTCGACCCGCGCTTCACCCGCACCTCGGCGGTCGCTGACATCTACGCGCCCATCCGGCCCGGCACCGACATCGCCTTCCTCAACGGAATCATGCGGCACGCGGTCGCCACCGGCCGCTTCCACGAGGAGTACGTCAAGATCCACACCAACGCGCCGTACATCATCTCGGAGAAGTTCTCCTTCAACGAGGGCCTCTTCGCCGGCTACAACGCCGAGAAGCAGGAGTACGACAAGACGCAGTGGGCATACGAGGCGGACCCGAAGACCAAGGCGTACAGCGTCGACCACACGCTGCAGCATCCGCGCTGCGTCTTCCAGCTCTTCAAGAAGCACATCGACCGCTACACGCCGGAGATGGTCGAGAAGATCTGCGGCACGCCCAAGGACCAGTTCCTCAAGGTGGCCGACATGGTCACCTCCACCGGCAACGCCAAGCGCGTCGGCACCGTCTTGTACGCGCTCGGCTGGACGCAGCACTCGGTGGGCGTGCAGATGATCCGCGGCGCCGCCATGCTGCAATTGCTCCTCGGCAACGTCGGGCGGCCCGGCGGCGGCGTCAACGCGCTCCGCGGCCATTCGAACATCCAGGGCGCCACCGACATGGCCGGCACCTTCGAGATCCTGCCTGGCTACCTGCAGACGCCGCGCGCCGAGCTCGTCGACCTCAAGACCTATCTGGAGAAAGTTCCGCCGAAGACGCTGAACGACGAAGCCTGGGCGTCGATGAACTACTGGCAGAACTATCCCAAGTTCATGGTCTCGCTGCTCAAGGCCATGTACGGGAAGGCGGCCACCAAGGAGAACGACTTCGGCTACGAGTGGCTGCCCAAGGTCGATGGAAACTATTCGTGGATGTACATCTACGACGACATGTACCGCGGCAGCTCCACGCGCGCGGGTGGCACCGAGCCGGCTCCGGAGGGCTTCATCACCTTCGGCATGAACCCGGTCGGCATCGGCCCCAACACGCCGAAGACCCTGGCGGCGCTGGCCAAGCTCAAGTGGCTGGTGGTCGGCGAGAACTACGAGATCGAGACCGCCACCTTCTGGGACAGCAAGAAGACCGAGAAGTACGGCGGGCTGCCTTCGGCGCAGATCCAGACCGAGGTGTACCAGCTGCCCTGCGCGGGCTTCGCGGAGAAGGACGGCACCTTCACCAACTCCGCGCGCTGGCTGCAGTGGAAGTGGAAGGCGGTCGATCCGCCGGGCAACGCGAAGACCGACCAGGAGGTGCTGGCGCGGATCTTCCTCGCCGTGCGCGACCTCTACAAGGCCGAGGGCGGCGCGCTGCCCGAGGCGGTGCTCAACGCCAGCTGGGCGTACACCAACCCGGCCAGCCCCGACCTGGGCGAAGTGCTCAAGGAGACCAGCGGCAAGGCGCTGGCGGACATTCCCGATCCGAAGGACCCCACCAAGATCCTCGTCAAGGCCGGCGAGCAGCTCTCGGGCTTCGGACAGCTGCAGGCGGACGGCAGCACCATGTGCGGCAACTGGCTGCACTCAGGCGTCTACACCCAGGCGGGCAACATCGCGCAGAAGCGCGACAACGCGGACCCCACCGGCCTGGGCATGTTCCACAACTGGTCGTTCGCCTGGCCGGCAAACCGGCGCGTCATGTACAACCGCGCCTCGGCCGACGCGGAAGGTAAGCCGTGGGACCCCACCCGGCCGGGCATCAGCTGGAACGGCGAGAAGTGGGTGGGCGACGTGCCCGACATGAAGCCCGATGCGCCGCCGGGACAGTTCGGCGCCTTCATCATGAACGCCGAAGGCGTGGGCCGCATCTTCGCCCCCGCGCTCGCCGACGGCCCGATGCCCGAGCACTACGAGGCCATCGAGGCGGCCACCGACAACATCCTCCACCCGAAGGTGACCTCGAATCCGGTGTCGAAGAAGTTCAAGTCGGACAAGGACCTCTACGGCAAGAAGGAGGACTTCCCCATCATCTGCACCACCTACCGGCTGACCGAGCTCTATCACTACTGGACGGAGCACACGGCGGCCCTCAACCAGCTGCAGCCCGGGTTCTTCATCGAGATCCCCGAGGCGCTGGCCAAGGAGAAAGGCATCGAGAACGGTGGGCGCGCCAAGGTCACTTCCGCGCGCGGCTCCATCGAAGGTGTGGCGATGGTGACCAAGCGGCTGCGCGGCCTGATGGTCGACGGCAAGCCGCTCTGGCACATCGGCTTCCCCATCCACTGGGGCTACCAGGACGATCCGAAGCACGCCGGCCCGCTCGCGAACTTCCTCACCCCGACGGCGATGGACCCCAACACCTGGACTCCCGAGTTCAAGACCTTCCTGGTCAAGCTCGAGAAAGGAAGCGGCGATGGCACTCCAAGGACTTGAGATCCGGCAGTCCTCGGCGGGCCTGCGCGGTACGCACACCGGCATCCGCAACCTGCCCATCGTCTCCAAGTACATCGACACCACCATCTGCATCGGCTGCAAGGCGTGCGAGGTGGCGTGCCAGGAGTGGAACGACCTGCCGCTCGCGCAGACCGAGCAGGTGGGCACCTACCAGACGATGCCCGAGACGCAGTCCAACTACTGGAACCTGATCAAGTTCCGGGAAGTGGAGCCGGTGGAAGGCTTCGCCTGGCTGATGCGCAAGGACCAGTGCATGCACTGCTCCGACCCGGGCTGCCTCGCGGCCTGCCCGGCGCCGGGCGCCATCGTCCAGTACCAGAACGGCATCGTCGACGTGGATCCCGAGCGCTGCATCGGCTGCGGGCTCTGCGAGTCGGGCTGCCCGTTCGACATTCCCCGCTACACGGTGGGCAGCAACAAGATGGCCAAGTGCACGCTCTGCGTGGACCGCGTCGAAGTCGGACTCGAGCCCGCCTGCGTGAAGGCCTGCCCGACGGGCTGCCTGCAGTTCGGCGACAAGTCGGCGCTGCTGGAGATGGCCGCGCACCGCGTGGGCCAATTGAAGGCCGACGGCTTCGTCAACGCCTCGGTCTACGATCCGCCGGGCGTGGGCGGCACCGGCGTCATCACCATCTTGAAGCACGGCGACCACCCGGAGTGGTACGGCCTGCCCAAGGACCCGCACGTTCCGACGGCGGTCAGCTTCTGGAAGAAGATCCTCCACCCCATCGGCTTCATCAGCATGGCGGCGGTGCTGGTCGGCCTCGCGGGCCACTTCATGGCCTTCGGCCCCAAGAAGCCCAAAGACTTCAGCGGCGACACTGGCGACAACAAGAAGGACGGTGCGGCATGAGCGAAGCGCGCGCGCACGAACCTCACGCCATGGAGGCCGCGGTCAGCCACGAAGACGCGGTGGTGGGCAACGAGATCGTCCGGCACAAGCTCTCGTCGCGCCTCATCCACTGGGCGGTGGCGCTCTTCTTCTTCGGCGCCATGTTCTCCGGCCTGCCGGTCTGGTCGCCCGTCTTCGGCTGGATGGCCAACATCTTCGGCGGACTCCAAGTCTGCCGCTGGCTGCACGCGTGGCTGGGAGTCGCCTTCGCGGTCTCGTCGCTGGCGATGTTCATCCAGTGGTTCCGGGTGATGCAGTTCGACAAGAGCGACAAGAAGTTCAGCCTCAAGTTCTACGTCAGCTTCTCCGACGACGAGGACCCGGACGTGGGCCGGTACAACGGCGGCCAGAAGTTCTATTTCTACGCGGCCTTCCTCGGCGCGGTGGCGCTGCTCGCCTCGGGAATCATTCTCTGGTGGCCCACCAGCTTCGCCATTCCCTGGCGCTGGGCGGCGGTCATCTTGCACGACGTCTCGTTCATCGCCTTCTTCGCGGCGATGGCCGGGCACGTCTACCTGAGCACCATCTTCGAGCCGGGCACCTTCGAGTCGATGACGCGCGGCACGGTGACCAAGGACTGGGCGCGGACGCACCACCCGCGCTGGTATCGCCAGGTCACGGGTCAGGCCACGTCCAAGGACAAAGAGCTCTGAACCCCGCCGACCGGGCCGAAAAGCTCGCGTCCGAACATCCAGCCGCGGCAGAACCGCTCAGGTTCGCGGCAGGTCTCCTTCGGGTGCAGCAGAAGCTCGCACCGGCCCGCGAGCTCACAGCCGTGGTTTCGGGCGCGCGGCCGCTCTTGGAGTACGTCGTCGAGCGCGGACCAACGCTGCTGGCCGAGAGCGCCCGCGCAGCGCTTCGCGGCGGCTTCGACGAGCGCGTGCAGGCGTACTGGCTGACCGGCGAGGACGACTGGTTGGCGCGCGCGGTGCTGGCTCCTTTCGCGCACGGCTTGCGCCAGGCGCGGGTTGTCATCGAGCGTCCCGCCGGCGCTTGCGGATACTGCGGCGGCGGTCCCTGGGTGTCGTCGCGCGTGGCCGCGACCGGCTCCGACGGCGCGCAGCGGATGTTGCATTGCGCGCTCTGCGCTTTGTCCTGGCAGGTGTCGCGCATCAAGTGCCCGGCTTGCGACGAGGCAGACCCGGTCAAGCTGCCCACCTTCAGCGTCCCCGAGTACGCCGGCGCGCGCATCGAGGCGTGCGAGAGCTGCGGCGGCTACGTCAAATCGATCGACCTCACCAGCGACGCGCGCGGCATTCCGGAAGTGGACGACGTGGCTTCGGTCTCGCTCGATCTCTGGGCCATGGAGAACGGTTTCGAACGCTTCGAACCAGGACTGGCAGGGCTGTAGGTCGCACATTGCCGAGCGGGTCGGGCGCTCCTACTTTCTCCCGATGAACGCGGGGGAACCGTGAATCACGACGAAGCAGTCACGCTCGGGCTGAATGTCGCCGGGGGCGTCGGCATCAGCGCCAGCGTCACGCTGGCCTTGATCGCCTTCGACAGCGGCGTCGCGGAGGACTTGCTTCCCAGCTTGCGGCTCTTCGGCATCGGGCTCGTGTCGATGCTGGCGGCGAAGCCGGAAAAGAAGGCTGTCCCGGTGAAGAAGTAAGGGTTATGGATTTGCCCATGGCGACGCCGGGGTTGGAAGTGAAGTCCAGAGCGCGCATTCCCATCCGGGCCCGCGAGAGCGGCAGCACGCTCGCGGCGTGGCGGCTGGAGCTGGCCTTGCCGGGCGGGCCGGCCGCCATCGTCCTGGCAGATCTCGGCAGCAATCGCGCCTGGTATCGCGGCGAAGGGTCGCTGCTCGGAGCGCCTCAAGAACGCCTGGCGGCGATCTGGTCGGAGTGTTTGCCGACGGACGATCCGGAGCCGGACTTCCAGCAGTTCGGCTGACCGGCTAGTGCAAGCTCCAGCTCAAACTCGCGGACGCCCAGCGAAGAGAGTCCGATCCTAGCGTCGAGCTTGCGCAGCAGGCCCACCATGGCGCGGTTCTGCGACAGCACGCTGCCGGTGAAACGCTCGATGCCGCGCTCCAGGGCCGCGGCCCGCAGCCGCGACAGGAGCAGCTCTCCCAGCCCGCGACCTTGCACGGCATCGCGGACCGTCAAGGCAACCTCCGCCTCGTCGAGCGCGCGCGGCCCGCGGACGAATCTTCCCACCGCCGCGAGCTCCATGGGCTTCACGGTAAAGACCGCCAGCGCCAGGTGGTTCTCACCGTCGACGTTGGTCAGCGCCCGCAGCTCTTCGGGGCTGAGCTCCGTCTTCACGCCGTGAAAGCGAAAGTATCGCGATCGCTCGGAGAGGCCGGCGAGGCCGGCTTGCAGAAGCGGCGCGTCCTCCGGCGTCAAAAAGCGGAGTATGACTTCGACGCCATCGGCAAGGTGCGTCAGCTCTAGATAGGTTTGTTCAAACCGGCGCATGTTCGCCCCCCGAATCACCAGACGGGACGGAATCGGCCTTGTCTCACTCCTGCGATTGGGAAGAGCGCTACGAGTAGAGCCTGGCGGCCGCGCAGGCGAAGAGCAGCACCCCGGCCGCGTCGCTGACCCGCAGCCGCAGCGGCAGCAGGCGCTCGAGGACCAG
>DATBAA010000277.1:0-3012 GCA_036271755.1 Myxococcales bacterium
CCTGGGCATCGCCTATAAAGAGATGGGCCTCGTCGACGAGGCGGTGGCCGAGTTCGAGCTGGCCGTGCTGCACGGCAGCGGCGGCCCGCGCGCGCCCGACTGCATGCTGATGCTGGGCATCTGCGAGGCCGAGCGCGGCAATACGGCAGAGGCCGTGAAGCGCTTCCAAGCGGGGCTCGGGCTGCCGGGCCTGGCCATCGAGCCGCGCAAAGCGCTCTACTTCGAGCTGGGCACGGCCTTCGAGACCTTGCAGCGGCGCAGCGAGGCCATCGAGCAGTATCAGGCGGTCGAGCGCGTCGATCCGAAGTATCGCGACGTCCAGGCGCGCATCACCCGGCTGGGCGGCACCATCCGCACCCAGGCCAGCCAGCCGCCGCGGCAGCAGGCGCCGCGCACTACGCCCTCGTCCGTGCCCAAGGCGGCCGCGAAAGCCACCGCTCCGCCGCCGGCGGCCGGAGGCGCACCGACCGCGCCGCAACAGCCCGCCCCCGGCGGCAAGACCGAAGCCAGCACCGACGCATCAGCCGAGGCCGCACGGAAGGCCAGGAAGATCGGCTTCGTCTGATGAACTACCTCGACTACTACGAGCTGGCGCAGGAGCCGTTCTCCAACGCGCCCGTCTCCCGCTTCTACTTCAACTCGCCGCAGCACTCGCAGGCGCTGGTCCGCCTGACGCACTTGTGCGCGCAGATGAAGGGCCTGGGCATTTTGGTGGGCGACATCGGCGCCGGCAAGACCACGCTAGCGCGGCGGCTGCTCGACTCGCTGCCGGAGCAGGAGTACGAGGCCGCGCTGCTGGTCATCATCCACAGCGGGGTGACCGCCTCGTGGCTGCTCAAGCGCATCGCCCTGCAGCTCGGCGTCGAGGCGCCCAGCGAGGACAAGCTGACGCTGCTGGGGCAGCTCTACCAGCGGCTGGTGAAGATCTACGAGCAGGGCAAGAAGGCCGTGGTGCTCATCGACGAGGCGCAGATGCTGGCCACGCGCGAGCTGATGGAAGAGTTTCGCGGCCTGCTCAACCTGGAAGTTCCCGACCGCAAGCTGCTCAGCCTCATCTTCTTCGGCCTGCCGGAGATCGAGCAGAACTTGAAGCTCGATCCGCCGCTGGCCCAGCGCGTGTCGATCAAGTACCGGCTCGATCACCTCAACGCCGAGAGCACCGAGGCGTACATCAAGCACCGGCTGCGGCTGGCCGGGGCGGCGCGCATGCCCTTCACGGCCGGCGCGGTCAGGGCAGTGCACCGCTTCTCCAGCGGCACGCCCCGCGTCATCAACACGCTCTGCGACAACGCGCTCTTCGAGGGCTACGTGGCCCGGGCGCCCATGATCGACGACGCCATGATCGAGCGGGTGGCGCTGGATCTGGGCTTGGACGGCGGCTCGCTGCCCATGGAGCCGGGCGCTCCCCTGGCTACTCCCCGGCGGCCCAGCTCGCCTCCCCCGGCAGCCAGCGCGGAGAAGCCCAAGCCCATCGATCTGGGCGAGATCGACCGGTATCTCGCGGGACTAGCCAAGCCCTCGTGACGGTTCTGTTCGAGCGCACATCCGCGCGCTCGATCGAAGGTCTTCCGTGCTGAGTCGAATCCTCATCGCAGCAGCGCTGGCTGCCATCCTGGTGTCGGGGACGGCGGTGGCGTTCTTGCGCACGGACTTCGTCGCCAACAACCTCTGCGCCTATGCCGTGGCCACCATCGAGGAGGCTACCGCGGCGCAGGTCACGGTCGACCGCTGCCAGATGCTGCCGGAGTCGGGCCGCCTCACCATCGAAGGCCTGCGGGCGCGAGACGCCCAGGGCCGCATCGACCTGAAGGTCGCCCGCATCTTCGCCGAGGTGAAGGTGCGGCCCATCCTGCAGCGCGTGCAGCTGAAGCGGCTGGAGATCGACTATCCGGAGCTGAAGCTGGCGCTCGATCAAGGCACCGACACCACCGCCAAGGGCGGCCAGTGCCTGCCGGACGTGCTCGATCGCTTCGAGTTTGGCCGCGTGCAGGTGCGCAAGGCCAGCGTCGACGTGAAGTCGGGCGGGGTGCACGTGGTGGTGCCGCGGGCGACGGTGCGCGTGAAGGGCGACGGCAGCCGGTTGACCGCCAACGTCTCCACCCGCCGCGGCAGCGTGGAGCTGCCCGGACGCACCATCGGGCTCGTCTCCACCAAGGCCGCGGGCGTGGTCGATCTGCGCGGCGCGGGCTCGGTCACCGTCTCTCGCGCCGACGTCATCGGCACCGACGCTTCGGTGTTCGTGAAGGGCACGCTGCAGGACCTCTGCCGGCCGCGCGTCGACGCCGCCGCCAACGTGCACGTGGACGATCTCACCACCGCCTCGGCGCGGCTCATCCCCGGCATGCTCCAGGGCGTCTCGGGCGGGCTGGCGCTGGACGCGACGGTGGCGGCCAGCCCGGGCAAGCTCACCGTCAAGGGCGACCTGAAGCTGAAGGCGCTGGCGCTCGAGGGATTTTCGCCGGGCGACGCGAAGCTGCACTTCGACTTCACGCCGCAGCGGCTGAAGGTGGACAAGCTGGAGATCCCGGTCCTGAAGGGCGCCATCACCGGCGGTGCGCAGATCGAGCTCGACGGAGATCTGCCAGTCTCCACCGACTTGAGGCTCGCCGAGGTGGACCTGGGCGACCTGCTGCGCAAGCTGAGCATTTCGCACGCCTACGTCACCATGCGCACCTCGGGCCACGTGCAGGCGAAGGGCACGCTCTCGCCGCTGCAGCTCAACGGCGCCGCCGATCTGGACCTGGCGGACTTCGCGGTGCTCGACCGCTCGTACGAGAAGCGCAACAAGGCGCAGCGCATGTTCGAGTTCGCGCGCGGCCACATCGCCACCGCGGTCAACGTCACCAAGGAGCGCGTCGATCTGCGCAAGGTCGCGCTGGACGTGGGCGGCTCGCACCTCTCGGTGGAGAGCACCTTCTTCACCGACATCCACAAGGGCATGCAGCTGCTGGCGCACGCCGAGACGTTCTCGCTGGGCGACTTCAAGGACCACATCGCCTCGCTGCCGGCGCG
>DATBAA010000278.1:0-1652 GCA_036271755.1 Myxococcales bacterium
CGCGCTCGAGCTGTCTCCCGAGCAGGCTCGCCACCTGGCCGTGCTGCGGCTCCAGCCCGGAGCTTCGCTGGAGCTCTTCGACGGCAAAGGCGGCCGGTTTCGCGCCGAGCTGGTGGCAAACGGTCTGCGCGTGCTGGAAAAGTTGCCGCGCGCGGCCGAGCGTCGCGCCAACGTCGTGCTCGCCCAGGCGCTGGCCAAAGGCGAGAAGATGGATTGGATTGTCCAGAAAGCGACGGAGCTTGGCGTCGCGCGCATTCTCCCTCTGACGACGCAGCACGCGGTGGTGAAGCTCGAGGGCGAGCGCGGCGCTTCGCGGGCCGAGCGCTGGCGCAAGATCGCACAGGAAGCCGCGCGCCAATGCGGCCGCGCCGACGTGCCGCAAGTCGACGAACCTCACTCGTGGGACGAGCTCTTCTCCCTGCTGCGCGCCGAGCCCGAGAGGCGCGGCGTCTTGCTTCACACCGCTTCAAATGATCTTCGCTTGAGTGCTGCCGTTCGCGGCGCTCCGCAGCTTCTGATCGCCGTGGGCCCGGAAGGTGGATTTTCGACAGACGAGCACGACCGGGCCATCCGCGAGGGCTTGCTTTCGGCAAGCTTGGGCTCGCTCGTTCTCCGCACGGAGACGGCAGGCCTTGCAGCGCTGACGGTAGCGCTGCACGTGCATGGAGAGATCGGCTGAGCGGAACCTCGAAGGGCTGTAGTGCATCGGAAGAAGCACTGGGCAGCACGCCCACGAAATGGAGACTGCGATGCGGCGAATCACTGGAATCTTGGCCGCTCTGGTCTGGCTGGTTTCGCTGAAGGCGATGGCCGCGAACCCGCCTCTCCCTGAGACTGCACTTCACTTGTCACCCTTGCAGGTGGCACTCAACGTCGTGCCCGAGGCGAGCTCGTGCGCCGTGGGGACGGCCGCGCCGCTACCGCTGCGCGACAGCTCCGACGCGCTCTGGTTCGCCAGCGGCCCGACCGCGCAGCTGGACACCGAAGAGATGCACCTGATCACGCTGGCGCCGCTGGCCAGCCTCGTGGCCGCGCACGACGGGACCATGAAGCTGTACGCCATTGGGGCGCCCATCGGGACGGCGCTGCACTACACGCAGGCCGGGTGGCAGCCGCACTGGCCGTTCTGCTGAGATTCAGAGGTGCGGCGGCTTGGCGTGGTCGATGCAGTATTCGGTGAGCTTGCCGCCGCACTTCTCCTGGCAGTCGCAGACGCGGAACTCTAGCGTGGGCTCTTCGGCGCTGCTGCGGCCGCACTTCGCGCACACGCGCGCCTTGCGGGGGATAGGCGCGAAGGCGGATTCGGGCTTCACCCGCTGGCTCTGCTTCACGCTGCGCGAGACTCCGCGCATGCGGTCGCGCAATACGCCTCCGCACAAGAGCAGCAAGTCGGCCACCGCCACGACGATGGCGGCGCGCTCGGCAAAGCCGGATTGGAAGAATGAGTAAGCCATCAGCACCGCGGTGATGATGCCCAGCCACTTCACCTTGATGGGCAAGATCATCATCAGCAAGATCTGGAACTCGGGAAACTCCGCCGCGAAGGCGATCAACATCGCCGCTGCCAGCCAGATGCCAGTGACCGGTCCGAAGAGAAAGCCCACCGCCAGGGTGCCCAGCGCACCGATGAGGAAGAAGAGGTCGATGCGCAG
>DATBAA010000279.1:0-9083 GCA_036271755.1 Myxococcales bacterium
AGCAGAAGGCGCTGACCGACAAGATCACCACCGAGATCTCTCCGGCCGGTCCGTTCTGGGTGGCCGAGGATTATCACCAGCAGTGGGACGAGAAGCACAACGCGCTGTCCTGCCCCATTCCGCACAAGCCGCACATGAAGAAGGTCGAGGCCGCCGCGCCTGCCATCAACGGGTCGTTCGTGAAGCCTTCTGATGACGAGCTGCGGAAGAAGCTGACGGGCGAGCAGTACGCCGTCACCCAGCGCGAAGGCACCGAGCCGCCCTTCCACAACGAGTATTGGGACAATCACCAGGACGGCATCTACGTGGACGTCGTCTCGGGCGAGCCGCTCTTCAGCTCGGCGGACAAGTTCGAGTCAGGCACGGGCTGGCCCAGCTTCACAAGGCCGCTCGAAGCGGGCAACGTCGTCACCAAGACCGACAAGCAGCTCTTCATGAGCCGCACCGAAGTGCGCTCCAAGAACGCCGACTCGCACCTGGGCCACGTCTTCGACGACGGCCCGGCGCCCACCGGCCTGCGCTACTGCATGAACTCGGCTTCGCTGCGCTTCATCCCGGTGGCAAAGCTCGAGTCCGAGGGCTACGGCAAGTACGCCAAGCTGTTCGGCGCTCAGGCGGGCTCTTTGGCCAGCGACCGCTCGACCCACAAGTAGTCCACCAGGGCCTGCGCGCAGACGAGCAGCGGCGTCGCGACGATCACTCCGGGAATCTGGAAGATGGCGCTCATCACGCCCACGCTGATCAAGAGCGCGGCGGGCTTCAGCTTGACCGCGCGGGCCATGATCAGCGGCTCCACCAGATAACCTTCGATGATGTGGATGCCGGTGTAGACCAGGAACGCGAAGAGCAGATGCCTGGGTGACTGCGTCGCCGCCACCAGCAGGCCCGGAATGGCGCTGGCCACCGCGCCGACGTAGGGCACGAAGGTGCCGAAGAAGGTGAGCAGGCCCAGCAGCATCCAGTCGTGAATCCCGGCGATCTTGAGGCCGATGGCCGAGAGCGTTCCCATGATGGTCATCGAGACCAGGATGCCGCCCACCCAGCGGCGCAGCCCGTTGCCGGTGCGCTTCCAGGCCTCGTCGAACAACTTCTCAGACGTCTTCGGCACCAGCGACCGAAGGCCCTCTTTGTACAACTCTGGATCCGAGACGACGAAGGCTCCGAGGACGATCACCAGCACGATGGAGGTCAGTCCCGAGACCAGGCCCAGCAGCGCCGGCACCGCGACCTGCCCCGCCTTGTCGATGACCTTCCCCGCGCCTTCTTGTAATTTCTCGCCCGCGTCTCCCTGATCGCGCAGCCAGCTCCTCGCCGACTTGATGGCCTTGGGCGCGCTCTCTTGCAGGTCGTTCACCTGCTCCGCGATAGACGGCGCGACCAGGAATCCGATGCCGGTGGTGGCGCCGCCCAGGACCAGCAAGACCAAGAGCGTCGCGAGGCCGCGCTTCATGAAGCGCGCGAGCAGGTCGACCGGATAGGAGAAGACCACCCCGATGAGCACGCCCAGGAAGGCGACGAGCAAGATGTCCCTGGCCAGCCAGGCAAAGGCGAGCACGACCATGGCGGCCAATAGAACAAGTCCCGTACGAATGCTCATACAGCCGCAGTAATCACGCCCGGCGGCAAATACCAGTTGTCACGGCAACGATTGCACGAAGCGCGTCATTGCCTGCAGCGTCGCCTCGGGCTGGTCTTTGTGCGGCGCGTGCCCGCACTTGTCGAGGAGCAGCGCCGTGACTCTGCCGGCTTTGGCGGAGATGGCATCGACCTGCGCGCGTGTTCCATATTCATCATCGACACCCTGGATGACCAGGACGGGCGCCGTGATTCCCGGCAGCGAAGCTTCGATGTTCCAGGCGCGGAAGTCCGGGTGCAGCCAGGGACCGTTCCAGCCCCAGAAGGTCGCATCGACGTTCTGGTGATACTTCGACAGGCGCGCTCTCAAATCGCCATGCTGATACGCATCGCGGGCCTTTTCGATGCTGCGCAGTCCGGGCTCCTCGGCGAAGACGTGCGGCGCTTCGAGAATGACACCCCGGCATTGGTGAGCACCGGCATGGAGAATCGCGATCGAAGCTCCGTCGCTGTGGCCGACCAGGATGGCGTCTTTGATTCCCGCGGCCTCGAGAATGCGCGGAAGCTTCGACGCCTCTTCGTGCATGTACGTCACGGGCCGCGGCATCGGCTCCGGGTCCGAGGCCCCATAGCCGGCGCGGTTGTAGATGAACGCGCCAAGCCCGGTGGCTTGCGAGAGCTTCAAAGGAAAGTCGCGCCACTGCGCGATCGAGCCCAGGCCTTCGTGCAGGAAGACCAGCGTCGTGCCGGAAGCCTCGCCGATGCGCTGCGTTTCGATGGTCAGGCCGTCGAGCTTCACGCCGTCTTGACCGCCGCGGCCTTCTGCAAGCCCAGATCCTCGATGGACTGCTCGCGCATCTTGAATTTCTGGATCTTGCCCGTGACGGTCATGGGAAAGCCGTCGACGAACTTCCAATAGCGCGGGATCTTGAAAGTAGAGATGCGGTTCTTGCAATGCGCAATCAAAGAGGCTTCGTCGGCCGTGGCGCCGGGCTTGAGCTTCACCCAGGCCATCACCTCTTCGCCGTACTTCTCGCTGGGCACGCCGATGACCTGCGCGTCGCTCACCGCCGGGTGGGTATAGAGATACTCCTCCACCTCGCGCGGATAGACGTTCTCGCCGCCGCGGATGATCATATCCTTGATGCGGCCGACGATATTCAGATAGCCGTCCAGATCCAGCGTGGCGAGGTCGCCGGTGTGCATCCAGCGGGCGGCGTCGATGGCGCTGGCGGTTCCGGCGGCGTTGTTCCAATACCCGAGCATGACGCTGTATCCGCGGGTGCAGAGCTCTCCAGCGCTTCCGCGCGGCACCAGCTGGCCCGTCTCGGGGTTGATGACCTTTACCTCGAGGTGCGGGTGGACGCGGCCCACCGTGCTGGTGCGCTTGTCGAGCGGATCGTCCAGTGCGGTCTGCGTGGAGACGGGCGAGGTCTCGGTCATGCCGTAGCAGATGGTGACTTCGGGCATATGCAGAATGGTTTGAACCTTCTTCATCACCTCGACCGGGCAGGGCGAGCCGGCCATGATGCCCGTGCGCAGCTTGCTCACGTCGAACTCTTTCAAGCGCGGATGATCGAGCACGGCAATGAACATGGTCGGCACGCCATATAAAGCGGTGCACTTTTCGGACTGCACCGCTTCGAGCACCGCCAATGGATCAAATGCCTCGCCGGGAATGACCATGCAGGCGCCGTGCGTGGTGCACGCGAGGTTGCCCAGGACCATTCCGAAGCAGTGATAGAACGGCACCGGAATGCAGACGCGGTCGTCATAGCCGAACGCCATCGTCTTGCCGATGAAGTAGCCGTTGTTGAGGATGTTGTTGTGCGACAGCGTCGCGCCCTTGGGATAGCCGGTGGTCCCCGAGGTGTATTGGATGTTGATGGCGTCGTCCGGATCCAACGATTGCTCGCGCTCGAGCAGCTGCGCTTCGCTGATCTTGCCGGCGTCCTGCAGCAGCGCTTCCCAGCCGTCTTCCAGGGCGATGACCTCCTTCAAGTGCGGGCATTTGCTCCGCACCTCTTGCACCATTCCGTGGAAGTCACTGGTGCGGAACTGCTTCGCATAGACCAGCAGCGAGGTTCCCGACTGCTGCAGCGCATACTCCAACTCAGCCGTTTTATAAGCCGGGTTGAGGTTCACCAAGATGGCCCCGATGTTGGCCGTTGCGTACTGCAGCACCACCCACTCGTACCGGTTGGGCGACCAGAGCCCGACGCGGTCTCCCTTCTGGATGCCGCGCGCCATCAGCGCCCGGCCGCACACGCGCACCGCCTCCAGCAGCGTGCGCCAGGTGTAGCGCTTCTTCTGCGAGCAGACGATGAGCGCGTCGCTGTCGGGCTTGCCTTCCACCGTCTGGCGCAGGTTTTCGCCGATGGTCTGGCCCAGCAGCGGAACGTGGTTGGCGCCGTGGACATAGGAGCGGTTCTTGGTGTCGGTCATCGCGGAACTCCGAAAGACATACGCGGGAGATGCAAGCTACGCTGGAACAGCGCGGGCGAGGATGGCGGCGGCGTCGAGCCCGGGCGGCAATGTACCAAAGGTAAAGCCGTGATCGCGCGCAAGTCGCGTGGCGCAGAACGCATCGCTGACGCAGGGCGGCGCAAAACGGACCAGCAGCGACCCTTGCAGAACGAGCGCGAGTGACTCCACCAGAGTGCGCGCCTGGGCCTCCGCGGGCCTCACCAGCTGGGCTTCGACGGCATCGATGGCCACGTCGAGGCGCCTGTCCGCGCCGCGGGCTTCGCGGATTTCGGCCAGCAGCGCGTCGCGGGCCTGTGGCTCCTTGTGCAGCGCGCGCAGCACGTCGAGGCAGATGACGTTGCCCGAGCCTTCCCAGATGGAGTTGAGCGGCGCCTCCCGGTAGATGCGCGGCAGCCCCGACTCTTCGACGTAGCCGTTGCCGCCCAGGCACTCCAGCGCCTCCGCGACGGCCGGCGCGGCGCGCTTGCACACCCAGAACTTGGCGACCGCGGTGGCGAGGCGGCGGAAGGGCGCCTCGGCTTCGCGGCGGTCGTAGGCGCGGGCGAGGCGCAGCATCAGGACCGTAGCCGCTTCGGACTCCAGCGCCAGATCGGCCAGCACCGCCTGCATCAGCGGCTGGTCCTTCAGCAGCTTTCCAAACGCCATGCGATAGCGCGCGTGGTGGACCGCGTGCAGCAGCGCGTGGCGCATCATCGCGGCGGAGCCAATCACGCAGTCGAGGCGCGTGTGATTCACCATCTCCAAGATGGTCTGCACGCCGCGGCCCTCTTCGCCGATGATGCGGGCCATCGCGCCCTGCAGCTCGATCTCACTCGAAGCATTGGATCGATTGCCCAACTTATCCTTCAGCCGCTGGATCTGGATCGCGTTGCGCTCTTGGCCGTTCCAGCGCGGCAGCAGGAAGCACGACAAACCTTGCGGCGCCTGCGCGAGCACGAGAAAGGCGTCGGACATGGGCGCCGAGCAGAACCACTTATGGCCGGTCAAGGCATAGGTTCCCTGACCTTGCGGCTCGGCCCTCGTCGTGTTGGCGCGGACGTCCGAGCCGCCTTGCTTCTCGGTCATTCCCATGCCGATGAGCGCGGAGGTCTTGCCGGCGGCCGGCGCGAAGCGCGCGTCATACACGGTCGACATGATCCGCGGCGCCCACTCTTGCAGCAGCTTGGGCTCCTTCTGCAGCGCGGGATACGCCGAGTAAGTCATGGAGATGGGACAGCCGTGGCCGTACTCCATCTGCGAGATGAGCATCATCTTCGCGGCCCGCGCCACGTGCGCGCCCTCGCGCGGCTCGCGCCAGGGCCCGGCGTGCACCGCGTGGCCCATCGAGAAGCGCAGCAGGTCGTGCCAGGCGGGGTGGAACTCCACCTCGTCGATGCGATGTCCGAAGCGGTCGTGCGTCTTCAGCTTGGGCGGGTTCTCGTTGGCGAGGCGGCCCGCCTCGAGCATCAGCTGACTTGCGGCTTGCTTGCCCAGCTGAGAGACGTCCGCCTGTGCCCATGCCGCTCCCTCGCGCCGCAGACCTTCAGCGAGCGCGAGGTCGAGCCCGAGCGGATCGTAGTCTTGCAGCGGTGGCGGCTGATTTCGCACCTCATGCGTTGGCATGAGCGCACTCTACCGCTAGTGGGCTGGATGGCTCACTCCCAGGTATTCGAGCAAGCGCACCTGCCGCCTGCGCAGGCCTTGCACGGCCAGGTTGAGGTGCGCCTGGTTGAGCATCTCCGCCAGCTGGTCCAGCGCGCGGTCCTCTACCTCGCAGCCGCTGAAGTCGAGCACCACCTTCGTGCAGTCCTCCTGCAGCACCCGCTCGAAGAGCTCGCGGGCGGACGCCAGCCTGACGTCGCCCGCGATGTGCAAGGTGCAGTGGCCCTTGTCTTCGACCCTTTCAATCTTGAGCATACCCGTAGGGTGCAAACTCACTCGCCGAAACGGAACCCACCACGGCCAGGATTGGGCACGCCTGCTCGTCCGAACTGGGTTAGGGTGCGCGCCTCATGACCTCAGATGATCTGCACAAGCGATCGCTCGACGCGGTTGCGCTGCTCGAAGAGCTTTCAACCGATCCGCGCCAGCTCCTGGCGCTGGACGATGAGCTGCGGCTGCGCCTCTTGATGGCCTGCGGCCTGCTCTCGCGCCCGGACCGGCACCAGCGAAAGAACTTCAGCAAGCTGGCCGCGCGCCAGCGGTTCGTGGCCAAACGCGATGCAGATGAAGCGCTGCTCGATCAAGCGGGCATCCGCAGGCTTCGCAAGGAGACGGTGTTTCGCACGCCGCTGCCCAAGCCCACCTTCGCCGCGCTCGAGGCGCCGCTGCGCGACGATGCGGGCGACGACGCCTGGGCCGAGGCCGAAGCGCGCCGCGAGGCGCCGCGGGTGGAGACGGCGCAGAACTGCTACGTGTGCAAGCGCGACTTCCATCAGCTGCACCACTTCTACGATCAGATGTGCGGCGAGTGCGGCGAGCTCAACTTTCGCAAGCGGGAACAGACCGCCGACCTGCGCGGCCGCGTCGTGCTGGTCACGGGCGCGCGGGTGAAGATCGGCTACCAGGCGGCCGTCATGCTGCTGCGCGCGGGCGCGAACGTCATCGTGGCGACGCGGTTTCCGCGCGACGCCGCGCGCCGCTTCGGACGCGAGGCCGACTCGGCGGACTGGGCTTCGCGGCTGCACGTCTACGGCATCGATCTGCGCCACACGCCCAGCGTCGAGTTGCTGGCGAAGCACCTGCTCGAGACGCAGACGCGGCTCGACGGCTTGATCAACAACGCCTGCCAGACGGTGCGGCGGCCCTCCGGCTGGTACGACCACGTCGTCGCGGGCGAAGACGATCCGGCAGGGCCGTTCGAGCGCGCCGTGCTCGAGCGCAATCGCTCGCTGGGCAGCGATGCGCTGGCCCTCGCGGGCGGCAGCCTGTGGAAGAGCGCGGTGCTCTCGCAGGTGCCGATGCTCGCCGAGGACCTCGAGCGCGGCGAGCACCTCTTTCCGCGCGACCGCCTCGATCAGGATCTGCAGCAGATCGACCTGCGCGACTCGAACACCTGGCGCATGACGCTGGCAGAGGTGCCGACGGCCGAGCTCCTAGAGGTGCACCTGGTCAACGCGGTGGCGCCATTCGTGCTGAACGCCCGCTTGCGCCCGCTCCTGGCCGCGGTGCCGACGCGCGACGCGCACGTGGTGAACGTCTCGGCCATGGAGGGCCAGTTCTACCGGCAGTGGAAGACCGACAAGCACCCGCACACCAACATGGCCAAGGCCGCGCTCAACATGATGACCCGCACTTCGGCGGCGGACTACGTGCGCGACGGCGTCCACATGAACTCGGTCGACACCGGCTGGGTGACGGACGAAGACCCGCAGCACCACGCCGAGCGGAAGCAGCGCGTGCACGGCTTTCATCCGCCGCTCGACATCGTCGACGGCGCGGCGCGCATCGTCGACCCGCTCTTCGACGGCATCAACACGGGAAAGCATCTGTGGGGCCTGTTCTTGAAGGACTACAAACCCGCGCCCTGGTGACGTCTCAGAGCGCCCGGTGGTAGTTGAACAGGTCTTCCAGGCTTTGTTGCAATGAGTGAGTTGGGGTGAAACCTATCCGGCGCAGGCGGGCGGTCTTGCCCACCTGCCGCGAGACCGCCTCGGGCGGCTTGGAGACGATCTCCACCTGTCCCTTCAAGCCGGCGATGCGAACCAGCTCGGAGAGGATGACGTGGATGGGCGTCTCGCGCCCGGTGGCGATGTTGTACGCGCCGCCGCGCTCGCCCTTCTGCGCCAGCAGCAGCAGGGCCGCCGCCACGTCGCGCACGTCGATGAAGTCGCGCGTGGCCTCGACCGGGCCCGCGCTCAGCGTCGTCGGCTTCGTCGCCGCCGCCAGCTGCGCGGCGATGCGCCCGCAGACGTAGTTCTCCGACTGCCCCGCGCCCACCAGGTTGAAGATGCGCGCCGAGATGAACCCCAGCCCGCTGCGCGCCGCCTTCACCCGCACAATCTGCTCCGCCGCCAGCTTGGTGATTCCGTACAAGTCGTTGGGGTTGCACGGCTGCGACTCGGACAGCGGCAGCGAGCCGTCGCCGTACACGCCCGCGCTCCCGCCGAGAATGACCAGCGCCTTGGTGTTGGCCAGCGCGCTCATCAGCGAGCGCGTTCCCTCGACGTTGACCGCGAAGAGCTCGGGCTCGGTGGCGGTGTGCAGCGCTGCGGCCAGGTGGAAGACGACGGTGGGCTCGAAGCGCTCCACCACCTCGCGCAGCCGATCGGTCATCAAGAGCGAGAGCTGCTGGTAGCGATAGCGTCCCTGGATGACCAGGTCCTTCGGCACCGGCGCGCGCTGCTGCTTTCCGTTGATGGTGACGGAGTGGGTGAAGAAGCCGGGCAGGCTCGCGGAGCGCCCCAGCCCAAGGACGTGCGCGTCCTTGTCCTCCGCCAGGATGTGCGCCGTCAGGTAGCGGCCCACCATGCCCTGTGCGCCGGTGATGAGGTAGCGCGGTCCGGTGGTGGCGGGCTCGGTCACCGCTCATTTATCGCCCACCCCGGGCCGATCGAGAAGCACTACTTCCGAGCCCCCACAGTGGGGTCATGTCGGTCTCCTCTGCAGGGCATCCTCGTTCGGGAATGCCGCCAGGATCTTGCCGCTTTCGCAAACCATCCCCGCCGCCGATTCCGGGACCGAGCGAGTCACGATTGGCCCGCTTGTTGAAATGCGGTCCGCCCCGCTTCGTCGTGGCCGGGCTCGAGCGATAAGTCCGCCGTCGACGGCTTGTGCCCGTCAACGAACTGCTTCACCCTCTGCGCAATGCTTATCGCGGCCATCGCTACCGTCGCGGGCTTCATCATCGCCTTCGCGTGCCTGCTGCTGATGCCGCACCGGAAGGCCCCCGCGAAGACGGTCACCAGGAAATTGCTGGTGGCCGGCACCCCGGTCGTCGTGGCGACGACCCACTTCTGGGCCGAATGCGCGACTGGAGCCGTGTGGTTGCCTCCGGAAGGAGTGAAGCATCTCGCACCGGAGTGGGTCGACGTCGCGCGAAT
>DATBAA010000280.1:0-2962 GCA_036271755.1 Myxococcales bacterium
CCCGCGCCAATGCCCGAAAGCTGCGGCGGCACGCTGGCCAGGATGGCGGCATTCATGGCCGGCGCCACCAGCCCGGCGCCAATTCCCATCAGCATCAAGGCCGGCAGCAGCATGAAGAAGGGCGCGGTCGCCGGCAGGACAGCGGCGGACCAGGCGCTCAGGCTCAGCGCGATGAGTCCGACCATGATGGGGAGGCGCGTTCCATAGCGGCCAATCAATCGGCCGGCCAGGATGCTGGTGAGGCCAAACGAGGCGGTCACCGCCGACAAGTGCAGCCCCGCCACGGCCGGAGAGTCGCCGCGCACGCCCTGGAAGAAGAGCGAGAAGACCAAGACGCTGCCGAAGAAAGCGCCGGCATAGAGCAGGGCGGCCGAAGCGGTGGCGGAGAAGGTCCGGTCCTTGAAGAGCTCGAGCGGCAAGATGGGGCGCGGGCTCCGTCCTTCGAGGTAGACGAAGGCGCGCAGTCCGGCCAGCGAGGCGACGATGGCGCCGACGATGATGGGCGAACCCCAGCCGCGCGAGGAGCGCTCGATGAGCGCCCAGGTGAAGAGCGCCAACGAGCCGGCCGCGGTCAGCTGGGCGAGCAGATCGTAGCCGCCGCCGGGAGAGCGCGGAGACGGCTTCACGAAGCGCCACGCCATCCACACCGCGAGGACGCCGAGCGGCAGGTTCAGGAAGAAGATGCTGCGCCAGCCGAAGGCCGAGACCATCAGGCCGCCCAGCACCGGGCCAGAAGCTCCGGCGACAGCCGTCAGCCCGCTCCAGATGCCGATGGCCTGCGCCCGCTCCTTCGCCTCCGGATAAGCCTGCCGCAAGATCGCCAGCGACGAAGGCATGAAGAGCGCCGCGCCGATGCCCTGGAGAATGCGCGCGGTGATCAGCAAGAGCAGGCCCGGCGCGCCCGCGCACAAGGCCGAGGCGATGGTGAAGACGACGAGGCCCGAGACGAAGATGCGCCGCGCTCCGATCCGGTCGCCCAGTCCGCCGGCGAGGAGCAAGAGGCTGGCGAAGGCCAGCGTGTAGCCGTCGATGACCCAGGAGAGGCCGCGGACGTCCGTGTGGAGATTGGCCTGGATGGCCGGGACCGCGACGTTGACCGCGGTGACGTCGAGGAGCGCCATGCCCAGACCGAAGCTCGTGGCGACCAGAGTCCAGCGCGCTGCTCTTGATTGTTCCGTGCTCATACAAGCCTCCAAGGTGCCTGCATGGATGCACGGTTATCTCTGACAGTTCCCCGGAGTTTTTGCCTTTTGATGCTGCAAAAATGCAAAGCCCGCGATTATCGGGTCTTGCGGCGCGACCGCTGCTCGCGCAGGCGCAGCAGATCGGCCGGGCGGACCTCTTCCAGGGTGCGCGCGGTGGTGCTGCTGGGCGTGGGTTCGGGCTCCGGGTCGGCGCTCTCGACGGGCGTGTGCTCGCCCGTGACGCCGGCGCGCTTCTTCAGCTCTTCCAGGGCCTGGGTGGAGGTCTCGCGGGCGGCGTCGAGGTTGAGCGCCAGCCCTTGGATGCCGGTGAAGACAGCCTCCAGATACGAAGCGGTCTCGCCGCGAGCGGAGCGCACCGTCGCCTCCAGGTTGCTCATCTCGGCCGCCAGGCCGCGGGCCTGCGCCTGCGCGCGCTTCTGGCTCTCTGCCTCTGCCCAGCCGAGGCGCTTCACGAGGTAGACGGTCCCGACGATCAAGGCCACCGCCTGGAGGACCTGGACCACCACCACGATTTGCAGCGCGCTGACGACCGGCAACATCTTGAGAGCCCCCTTGCTAGTACAGATTATACCCGCTTCGTAAGCCCCGGCTGTGACAGGGGTACGTCGTGGTGTGTCATCGACTGGACGCCACCGGGATGAAGTCCCTTTTCTCCCGCAAGGATTCCCCCTGGGTGGTGCCGCAATTGCGCGCCAGGTCGGCGTCGGCCTCGGCCGCGGCGACCGCGAAGCAGGTGGACCAGGCGCAGCGGCCGCGCTTCTGCTGGTAGACGGCGAGCGGCGCGCGGCATTTCGGCCTCAGCTCGCGCAGCTGCTTCTCGGCGAAGTGGCGCGAGCCCACCGTCACCAGCAGCAAGAGCCGCTCGGGCGCCGGAGCGGCGGCGATCCTGGGTGTGGTGGCTTGCGGTGCATCGGTGGCGGCTGGCGTGCTCTGGGCGACGGGCGCGGTCTCCGGCGGTACGGGCAGCTCGGCGATCTTGCTCACCACCGACTTCTCCGCCTCGGCCTCGGCGTCGGCCAGGTCGTCCCGCACCCGCTGCAGCTTGAGCCAGAGCACGAGCGAGACCAGCAGCGACGCGGTGAGCGCGGCCACCAGCAGCGCGCCCGTCAGCGTCCACCGCGACTTGCGCGGCGGCTCCTCGCCCGGGTCGGTGATCTCGTCCGGCGCGGTGTCTGCCTTGGCCAACAGCGGATCGGTGTCGCCGCCGAGGACGATGCGCGGCGGACCCGCGGACGGACGTTGATAGGCAGGCACGAGAAAGCGCTCCGAAAGCTGACCAACGCCCATCTTCACGCAAGATGCCTTCTGACTACAAGGGGTTGGCCTGTTCAGTCCGGAAACGGCACGCCGCTGAACCTGGCGCAGGCTTCGAGCAGGCGATCCTGGATCATGTGATCGCGCACCGCCGCCAGAGGCTGGCGCGGCTTCAGATGGTAGAAATGTCCGCCCGTGGTGTCGGCGGTCTGCGGGTCCGCCGCCAGCCAGGCCTGCGTCGTGGGCCCCGCCTCGAGATCGTCGGGCGCGCCGGCGCCGCCCATCTTGGTAGGCACCCAACCGGGCTCGACGGAGTTGGACATCACCTTCGGCCAGCGGCGCGCCACAGCGAAGGCCAGCAGCGTGTCGTGCAGCTTGGTGTCCGAGTACGCCTGCGAGCCCTCCCAGGGACGCGACTTCCAGTCGAGATCGTTCAGCGAAGGATCTCCGCCGCGGTGCATTCCCGAGCTGAGGTAGACGAGCCGCTTCGGCTTCTGCATCAG
>DATBAA010000281.1:0-6416 GCA_036271755.1 Myxococcales bacterium
ACGGACCTTCGAAGACCTCGTCGCGGCCTTAGAGCACTACATAAAACTTGGGCATGGAACTTCGGAGATCGCGAACCTTCTTCCTGAAGCTCTTCACGAACCACGCGATCCACCGATTGCTGTCATGGTTTCGACGCTTGAACAACGAGGGAATGCCGCTCGTTGTCCAGCGCACTCCCAGACTTCTCCTGCCGGCCAGATCGTTGCACCTGCTACGTCAATGACTTCGTCGCAAAAGAGGTGCAGGACGCGGAAATGCTCTTGGCTTGGTGTCGTGCTCGCGTCGAACGCGCGCTCAAAGCGACTCAAGCAATGCGCCCGTGATTCACCAGGCTGAGTCGAGAGAGAGCATGTTGCGGGCCTCGTCCACCGTGGCCGGTTCGCGGCCCATGTCGCGGGCCATCCGCACCGCTTTCGCCACCAGGTCGCCGTTGCTCTTCGCCATCTGCTTGCCGGCCGAGTCCAGGTAGAAGTTGTCCTCGAGGCCGACGCGGACGTTGCCGCCCAGGCTGAGCGCCGCGCCCACCATCCGCCACTGCTCGTGCGAGATGCCGATCACCTCCCAGGTCGAATCGGGCGGGGCCTCCCGCGCCTGCATGGCTAGGTTCTCGGCCGTGGCGCGGATGCCGCCGAGCACGCCCATGATGAAGCTGAACTGCAGCGGCTTCTTCAGCAAACCCTTGTCCAGCAAGGGCCAGATTGAATTGGTGTGCCCGACGTCGAAGCACTCGAGCTCGGGCTTCACGCGGGCTTCCTTCATCACCGAGAGCAAGAACGAGATGTCCTTGAAGGTGTTCTCGAAGACGAAGTCGAAGACGAACTCCTGCCGCTTGGCCGAGTACTTGGCGTAGTTCATCGAGCCCATGTTGAGCGCGCCGATGGCCGGCTTCACCTGCGCGATGTGGGCCACGCGGCTCTCCATCGGTCCTGCTCCGCCGGTGGAGAAGTTCAGGATCACCGGGCAGCGCTTCTCGATCTCGGCGCGGATGGCGGCGTAGACGGAGGCTTCGTAGGTGGGGCCGCCCTCGTCGGTGCGGGCGTGGATGTGCACCACGGACGCGCCGGCGTCGTAAGCGCGCTTCGCCTCCTCGGCGATCTCGACCGGCGTGTACGGGACCCAGGGGCACTGATCGCGGTTGGCGAGGACGCCGGTGAGCGCGCAGGTGACGATCGCTTTGTCCATGTCAGCGTCCTTTGAAGTCGGGCTTGCGCTTCTCCAAGAAGGCCATCACGCCCTCGGCGGCATCCTCGGCCTGGGCGTTGAGCGAGAGCTGGGCGCACATGGCCTCCAGCTGCTGCTCGTAGGGAAGATCCTGCGTCGCATAGAAAGCCCGGCGGCCCAGGCGCAGCGCGGCCGGGCTCTTCTCGCAGAGGGTCGCGAGCAGCTCGTCGACCGCTGCCGCAAACCGCACGCGCGGCACGGCTTGATTCAAGAGGCCCAGCGAGCGCGCCTCTGCCGCGTCGATCTTGCGGCCGGTGAAGAAGAGCTCCAAAGCGGCGCGGCGGCCGAGGCAGCGCACCAGCGGAGCCAGCGCCATATAGGGGAAGATCCCCAAGTCCACCTCTGGCGTGCCGAAGCGCGCGTCGTCCGCGGCGATGGCCAGATCGCAGGCGGCGAGCAGACCCATGCCGCCGCCCATCACCGAGCCGTTGACCGCCGCCACCACCGGCTTGCCCAGCTTGGCCAGATCCGCGAGCAGTCCGGCGTAGGCGCGGCGGCCTTCATGAGCGGCCAGCGGGCCATCGCCGAGAGCAGCGCCCGCCAGATCCATGCCCGAGCAGAAGGCCTTGTCGCCGGCGCCGCCGATGCAGATGGCGCGCACGGCAGGGTCGTCGTCGGCCCGGGCGAGAGCAGCGCGCAGCCCGGAGATGAGCTCCAACGTGAGCGCGTTGCGCCGCGGCTGACGGTCGATGACGAGCCACAAGGCCCGCCCGCGCAGCTCTTCCCGCAGCTCTTGATTCATCGCGCGGGCAACGTGCCGCTCCGCGCTCAGCCCGTCAAGCGAACATGGTCCGCACGACGGTCACCAGCCGATCCACGTCTCGCTTGCCCAGATTGTATTTCTTGCAGGCTTCGATGAGCGGCCGGAACATGGGCTCCACGCCGGTCTCGTCATTGTCGCCCAGGAAGAGATCGGCCAATCTGACTTCCAGCGCCTCTGCGATCTTGGCGAGCGTCTCCAGGTGCGGCGACCGCTCGCCGCGCTCGATCATCGAGAGAAAAGAGACGCTGATATGGGCACGCTCGCTCAGATCCTCCTGCGTCATGCGGCCGACGCGAGAGACTCTGAGATGGCGAATTCTCAGGCCAACTTCTCTGACGACGCTTGCCTGTCCCATCACCAGACGCCGTACTCCCTGAATCGCCGCACGCAAATGCAACTAGCAGTACGCGCGAGGCTTTCCAGACACCCCGAGTGAAAACCCGCTCAAACTGCTCAAAATGTCGCGAATGAGCCGAGAGATTTCAAGTCCAGGAGGAAACGAATGGAAGGACCGCCGATCAGCTTGCTGTCGTGGAACGGCAAGGCGACAGCCAGGCTGACCGCGGCGCAGTGACATGGCGTGTCGTAGGAGATCGTCGCCAGATGGGCCAGGTTGGCGACGTTGGGCGGAATCGGGTTTTGCTCCGAGTCGATGTTCTTCGAGAAGTCGTAGGCGAGGCGCAGGTTCCAGAGCAGCGGCGCGCTGCCGCCGGCGCCCCACGAGCCCGTGAGCGCGCCGGCGAGCGCATCCGGCGCCTCCGCGGAGAAGAGCTCGTCGATGCCGGCGCGCAGCCGCTCGCTCGTCGCGCCGCGCAAGAGCGTGGTTCCCGCGTGCACCTCGTCGGTGCGCGCGTCGCGGAGGGCGCCGTAAGCCAGGATGGTGGAGAGCGCGCCCAGCTGCCAGTCGTAGCGGAAGGTCGTGCTCGCCGAGGCAAACGAATTCTGCACGCTCACCGTCGCGCTGCCTTCGCCTAGCCGGCTGCCGCCGCCGCCGGAGCCGAGCAGCACGTCCTGCTGCAGGTTGAGCCGCACCGCCCGCACCGCGTTCTTGCCGCTCTTGGTCCAGAGCGTCTGGTCGAGCGAGGCGACGGCCTCCACCGCGCCGGTCGAGGGAGCGGCACCGTCGACCTCGTCATAGGCCCTTCGCGCGGAGGGCACGCCGCAAGTGAGCGGCTGTCCGGCAGGATTGATGGTGCAGGCGCCGATCCGGGCGACCGGCAAACCCGGATAGAGGTTCTGCTGGGCATTGGCGATGGCCGACGAGTAGACCGCGCCGCCCGCGTCGGCCGGATCGCCGATGGGCGGTCCGCCCGACTGCAGCGAGGGCGTGATGCCGCGGAGCTCCAGCATGGGCTCGATCCGGTGCAGCAGCGAGCCGAAGCGGCGCTCGAGGGGCAAGCCGATGGTGGCTCCCAAATCCGCATAGGCGCGGGTGTGATCACGCTCCGGGTAGCCGAGCTCGAGGTAGCCGTCGGCGCGGGCGCCGGCGTCGAAGCGCAGCTCGACCGGCATCGACTGCGGCCCGCTCCAGGAGAGCCGCGGCGCGAAGTCTCCGCGCAGCGCCTGCGACCGCGCGGCGCTGCCTGTGCCGAGCACCGGCGCCAGGCTGGCTCCGAAATCGGTCGGTGAAAAGCCGGTGGAGCGCTCGTGCGCGTCGGGGCCGCCGAAGGGCGCGAAGGTGACCGCGCTGGTCTCGAGACCAAACGTCAGCGGCCCCAGCGGATTGTCGGCCACCTGTGCGAAGAGCGCCGGCAGCCGCTGGAAGGTCGCCCGCCGGTCGGCGCCGAAGAGCCTGCGATCGGGCTCGTTGAAGTCGGGGATGCGCACGTCTTGCAACAGCGTCGCGTCGATGCCCACCGTCGTCGCACCGCGCGCCCGCCACGCGCCCAGGTCGGTGCGCAAGAAGTCGACGTATCGGTCGAGCGAGGCCGGCTCCGAGTCCTGCACCACCATCACGTCCGTCGCGATGGTGCCCTGCACCGCGAAGATAACTGCGTCTCCCTCGGACCGGTGCGCGATGCGCGCGACGCCGCGCACTCCGTCGATGCCGCGGCCGCTGCCCGCCGGGCTGTCTCCGCCCGGAGGAGTGTCGACGGCATGAGGCAATTGATGCTGCGCCTGATCGTAGAACATGTCGAAGTTGATCGAGCCCGTCGTGCCCTGCACCGGCGCATAGCGGAGCTCCAGACCCAAGCGCGGTCCTTTGATGTCGCGAGAGCCGACGGCGGCCGGAGCGGCGGATTTGTTGGTGCCGCCGGTGAAGTAGCCCGGCGAGAGCGTCAAGTCATAGCTGTCTCCCAGCGGCACGAAGACCGGCAGCGCGAAGCCGAACCCTGCCACCCCCGACGAGCCGAGCGACGGAGAGAGCAGGCCCCATTGCCGGTTGGTGAGCGGCAGCGAGAGCGGAAAGAGCGGCACCGTCACGTGCGGAAAGTGCAGCTTGGTGCCCGAGAGGTGGGCGCGGTCGCCGTCGAGGATCGCCTCGTCGGCCTGCAGCACGTAGTCGGGCTCTCCCACGCAGTCGCAGGGAGTGATCACCACGTGCTGCGCCACGTAGATGCCCTTCTCCTTCTGCTGCACCGTCGAGCCGTGGAGGATGAGCGTGTTCTTCCCCGTCTTGGGCGCGTCGGGGTTGGCGGCCTTCTCCTTGAGGTAGAGCACGGCCATCTCGGTGGTGGTCGTGGTGGTGACGATGGTCTTCTTCAACTTCGAACCTTGAACCTCCTGGACGGTCTCGGTGGTGGTGGCGGTCTCTTGCTTGCCGCCGTGGAACTCGGCCGTCTTGGCGTTCAAGTCGACGAAGGCTTCGTCGGCGAGAAAGACCTGCCGTCCCTGGACGCCCAGCACGCCGCCGCTCAAGCTGAGCTTGCCGTGCTCGCGATCGAAGAGGCCCGACTGCGCCCGCACGATGCCCGCGCCGCGGCGGGCGACGACGTGGCCCTCCAGCTTCAAGATCTTGGCGTCGTAGGCGTACGTCATCTCGTCCGCCTCGATCTCCACCGGCGCGTCGGCCGGTCCGGCCAGCGTCGCGAACGGCTGCAGGCTCTGCGAGCGGACAGGCAAGCCCCAGGCGAGGGTCACCAAGACCGCCGCTATGGAGAGCCTTCGCACCGATCTGGCTCACTTCGGCGCGGCGAAGACGACGGTGAGGACGGCGCCCGACTGCGAGAGCTGGTATTCGGCCTTGGCGCGCAGCTCGATGCGCAGGTCGACGCCGCCCGGAACGTCGATGGGCACCACGCGCAGCACCGGGCCGTCGAAGAAGTGCGTGTCGAGCGGGCGGCGATCGTTGGGGCGCGGAATGGCCGACCCGGGCAGGTGCAGCAGCACGGAGTGCTCGTCGCCGCCCACCCCGTAGGTGAGCGGCCTGTCGCTGCGAATGATCACCTCGCCGTTGCCCACCGGCCGGAAGCCGATGCTGTTGATGGCGATGCGATCGCCCCGGAGCGCGGGTTCGGCGCGAGCCGTACGGCGTGGCTCGGGCTTTTCCGCCGGCGGCTTTGGCGGCACGGGCGCTGCCGCTGGGCCGAGCCCCGTGGGAAGACCTTGTTCAGCCGCGGCGCGGAGGGCCATGGCCTCTTGGACGGTGAGCGTGCGCGGTTCTTCGACGGCCGGCGCGCGGGGGGCCGACCGGGCGAGAGCGAGCTTCTTCTTCTCTTCGGCCTCCTGGCCGGCCTTGGCCTTCTTGTCGGCCAGGAGCGCGAGGCGTTTTTCGGCGGCAACCCGCCTGGCCTCGGCGGCGGCGCGTTTGGCTTCGGCAGCGCGGCTGGCAGCGGCTTTCTTCGCTGCTACCGCCGAGGCTACGCGCTCTTCCCTGGCCCGGCGTTTGGCCTCCGCGGCTTCGGCGATGGCGCGCTTCTGGGCGGCGAGCTTCTCGGCGGCGCGCCGCTTCTTCTCTTCCGCGGCGCTGAGCGGCTTGGGCTCGGGCGGCGGCGCTGCGGGGCGAGAGCCCACCAGGGAGACGGTCGGCAGGGAAGCCCGCTTCTCGGCCTCCGCAGATGCTGGGGCTTGCGCAGCCGGCGCGTGCTCGAGCGAGGCCTCTTGCGGCGCGACCGTCGCCGGCTGCCCGGCCGGCGGCTCCGCATTGGACGCCACCGCTTCAGGCTTCGGCGCAGTATTGGGAGGTGCGGCCACAGGATTGGGCGGCGTAGCTGCAGGATTGGGCGGCGTAGCTGCAGGATTGGGCGGCGCAGTCTCGGGCTTGGGCGGCGCGGCCTGTGCGACGAACGGCGCGATCCGCGGCACGCGCACCTCGAGCCGGTTGCCCTTGGCGCGCACGTCGAACTCCGCATCGGCCGCGAGCTCGATCACGACCCGCGCCGTGCCCGAGCCGGCGTCGGCCGTCGCCACCCGCCGCACCGTTCCATCCTCGACGGACAGCTCCGCGGGAACCCCGGCCACGCTGGTGTCGGCGAAGTCCACCACCACCCG
>DATBAA010000282.1:0-5243 GCA_036271755.1 Myxococcales bacterium
GGAAGAACGGCCAGGAGCAAACAGCGCGTGCATCGCGCGAGGTGTTGCTGGCAGCGGGTGCCATCGGGTCGCCGCAATTGCTGCTGCTCTCGGGCATCGGGCCGGCCAGTGAGCTGCAAGCAGCCAACGTAGCCGTGAAGCACGACCTGCCGGGCGTTGGGAAAAACCTCCAAGATCACCTGCTGGGGCCGGTGGCCTTCAGCGATCGCTCGGGCATCACCGGCAACGTCTCGCCGCTGCCCTTCCTCGGCTGGCTCGCGCGCTGGACCTGGAGCAAAACCGGCCCGCTCGCGTCCAACGTCTGCGAGAGCGGCGGCTTCATCCGCACCAATTCGTCCGAGCCGCGGCCCAATCTGCAGTTCCACATGCTGCCAGTCGGAAGCAATCAAGAGTCGTTCGACAAGCGGCAGTTCGACCCCAAGGGCCACGCCTTCTCCATCTTGCCGACGCTCATCTATCCGGAGAGCCGCGGCGAGATTCGCCTGCGCTCGGCCGACCCGGCGGCGCCGCCGGCCATCGACCCGCGCTACTTCGAGAGCAAGAAGGACCTCGACTTGATGCTCGAAGGAATCGCCATCGCGAGGCGTATCGCCGAAGCCGCTCCGCTGAAGCAGGCGCGCGGCGAGCCGCTGGGCCTCGTCGGCAAAGCGAAAACGGACACCGAGCTGCGGCTGGCGCTGCGGAAGAGCACCAACACCATCTTCCACCCGGTCGGCACCTGCGCGATGGGCAGCGGGCCCCAGGCCGTGGTGGACGCGGAGCTGCGCGTTCGCGGCCTGCAAGGCCTGCGCGTCATCGACGCCTCGGTGATGCCCACCATCACCGGCGGCAACACCAACGCCCCCACCTTGATGATCGCGGAGAAAGCCGTCGATCTAATCAGAGCCTGATTACTGCGGCTGGACGTGCTGCATCTGCGTCCAGCTGCCGTTCACGTGCGCGTTGGGGTTGAAGTTGGGCGAGTCGGACAAGATGTATTCGCCGGCGCCGTTGCTCCACGCGTGGCCATACTGATTCGACAGCTCGACGCGCTCGCCGGAGCTCGGGTCGCGATAGGTTTCGACATCGCGAAGATATTGGCTGAACTGCTGGTGCTGCACCTCTTGCGAGTGCTGCTGGTATTGAACGCCCTCGTTGTGGATACGCGCGGTGTCCTCTTGCGACTTGCGCACGATCTCCTGCCGATCGTGCGCGCCCTTCTGCTCGATGGCGGCGATGTTGCCGCGAATCTGCGCCACGCGCCCCTGCCAGTCGGGCTCGATCGCCATGGTGGAGACGATGAGCTTGAAGAGCTTCTCGTTGGCCTCCAGCTGACCCGCGGGCGCGCGCATGGCGAAGAGCAGCCGCGCCTCTTCCGAATAGCTCGCCGACTGCTGCATGCGGCCGCCGGCGAAGACCGGTATTTGCGACGCCCGGACGGTGGCCACCGTGCTCAGCCACTCTTCGACCGGAACACCTTTCAAGTCATACGCGACCTTGGCGCGCGCCGACTCTGAAGTGACGCGCATCTTCATGCCGGCCTGCTGCATCTGCGCGGTGGCCTGCTGCGCCTGCTTGCGAACCTGCTCGTCGACGTCCGGAATGGGCTCGACGTTGAGGACGCGCGCGCCCGGCCGCGCCTTGGGAGCCATCATCTTGGCGACGAAGTCCGCGGCGTGCATGAGCTGCATGACGTCGCAGCCGGCCTTGCCGTAGCGCTGGCCCTGCTGGTTGCCCGACTGCATCATCTGCCGCGATTGCGGGGCGTCGGCCCACTGCCAGATGTAGGCCGGGAACAGCTCCATGGCGATCTTGCCGTCGGGGCTCTCTGCCTTGAAGCTGAGCTTCACCATGTCGCCGCAGGGCATGCCCTTGGGGTAGGCGACGTTGCTCTCGAACTTCCAGTCGCTGGGGATGAGCATGGAGATGGCCGGCAGCGGCTTCTCGAAGCCGTACTTGTCGATCACGGCGACCTTCTTCATGCGGTGGAAGTTGCCCTTGTCGGCGGCGGCTTGGGCGCGCTGGCAGGCGAAGAAAGCGAACAAGGCTGCGGCTGCTGCTGCGCGCATGTCGAACCTCCGGAGTCGTATTGTACAGGCGCGACCCGCCCGCGCTTCGTGTCACAGAGAGAGCGTGAGCGAGGCGATCACTTTCGGCGGCGCAATGTCTTCTGGCCGCTCCACGCGGGTCACCGGAATCTCGCCTTCGAGCTCCAGGATGATCCGGCCCAGCATTGCGTCAGGGCGGAAGATCAGACCCACCGCGGGCGTGAGCACCGTGGTGGTGCGGGCGGGATCGTCGAGGAGAAAGCCGTAGGAGACCCAGCCAACGCCCGGCCCGGCGAAGAACGCGAACGGCGAGGTTCCCAGCGGCACCAGCCAATCTGCCCGCAAGCTCGAGGAGAAAAAGCCGCGGTTGCCGTTGTTGCCGCCGAACCGGGCGAGCCCGCGCAGGAGGACATGATCGATGCGGATGCCGAGCTCGGCGCCGACGCCCGGGCCAGAGTCGGAAGCCACGACCGACAGGCCAGCCACGGGCCGCAAGATGAGCTCGTCGCCGGACGGCACCGCCAGGAGCAAGCCGATGAGCGCGAGCATGTCCTTGGACCCACGAGCGGCGATGCGGCCACTCGAAAAGCGGCGCGGCGACAGGTATCTTGTGGCGATGAAAGTTGTCCTCTTCGGCGGCACGGGCATGATCGGTCAGGGCGCGCTGCGCGAGTGCCTGCTGAACCCGGAAGTGACGGACGTGCTGGCGGTCGTCCGCAAGGCCGAGCTGAAGCCGCACCCCAAGCTGCGCGAGCTCGTGCATCCGGACTTCTTGGACTTCGCACCCGTGGCCGATACGCTGACCGGTTACGACGCCTGCCTCTGGTGCCTCGGCATCACCTCTTCGGGCATGACCGAGGCCGACTACACGCGCATCACCTACGGCTACACCATGGCAGCGGCCACCGTGCTGGCCGAGCGCAACCCGCAGATGACCTTCATCTTCGTCAGCGGGGCCAACACCGACGCGAACGGCAAGGCGATGTGGGCGCGCGTCAAAGGCAAGGCCGAGAACGGCGTGGCGGCGTTGCCCTTCAAGGCCGCGTACATGTTCCGGCCGGCGTTCATCCAGCCCAAGCACGGCATCGTCTCGAAGACGAAGAGCTATCGCATTCTCTACGTGCTCTTCACGCCCTTCGTGCCGCTGCTCAGGCTGCTCATGCCGGCGAAGATGACCACGACGGAGATCCTCGGGCGGGCCATGCTTGCGGTGGCGAAGTCGGGTGCGGGAAAATCTGTATTGGAGAGTCCGGACATCAATGCCATTGGCAAAAGCGCAGCCGCTTAAAGCGCCGCTCCTCACCTTCGACCGGGCCGCGCCGGACGCGCCTCCCATCGAGGTGCGCCGGCTGGGCCGCGGCGCGGTGGTCCGCGCTCCCAAGGGGCTGCACGCGCACCACTTCCCGATGATGCTCTACTTCGAGCGCAAGGGCGGCGTGCACCGCGTGGGCGCGCGCGAGTGGCCCATCGAGAGCGGCGATGTCCACTTCGTCGCGCCGGGCGAGGTGCACGACTGGGCCGGCCTGGGCAAGGAGCCGCGCGGCTGGTCCCTGCTCTTCATGCCCGACGCGCTGGAGGTGCCGAGCAGCATCTCCACTGCCGCCGTGCCGCGCCCGGACGACAAGCTCTGGCTGCCGTTCGTTCGATCTGCCGATCGGCCGCCGCGCGCCAACGTGCCCATGAAGCAACGGACGCTCTGGGAGGAGCGCTTCGCGCTGCTCTGCCGCGAGATGGAGAAGAAGCGCTTCGGCTACGAGGAGATCGCGCAGTCGTATCTGCGCATCATCCTGGTGGAGCTGTCGCGGCTGATCGCGCCCTCGATCGTCGGATTCTCCGCCCGCCAGCAGCCGCTCCTGGCCGAGCTCTTCGCGGTGGTGGAGCGGCGCTTCGCCGAGCGGCTCTCGACCTCGCAGGTGGCCCGCGCCATGTCGCTCTCGCCGGGGCATTTGACGACGACCGTGCGCCAGCTGACCGGCAAGACGGTGCTGCAGTGGATCGTCGAGCGGAGAATGGCCGAGGCGCGGCGGCGCTTGATCGACACCGACGAGGACATCGACGTCTTGGGCGAGCGTTGCGGATTCGCCGATCCGACCCACTTCATCCGCACCTTCCGCCGGCACCACCAGACGACGCCGCAGGCGTGGCGCCGCGCGAATCGGTAACTCACTCGCGTACGTAATCGGAGGATTCTCCGATCGGGCAGTCCAAACCGCTCTAGAGGGCCGGAGCGGATTCGCCTACATACGCCACACTTCGACGTACGTTTTTTGTTCCGCTTGAAAGGGAGTCCATGTCTTACGGTCGTGGAACGTTGCTCGCACTGCTTTGCACCCTCTCCTTCGGCGCCTCCGCCGCGGGAAAGTTCGCCGTCACCAGCACCGACGTCAGCGCCGCCAAACCCATCGACAACAAGCACGTCTTCAATTCGTTCGGCTGCTCCGGCGAGAACATCTCGCCCGCGCTGGCGTGGACGGGCGCGCCCACCGGCACCAAGAGCTTCGCCATCACCGCCTATGACCCGGCGGCTCCCACCGGCAGCGGCTGGTGGCACTGGGTCGTCTTCAACATTCCCGCCAGCACCACCAGCCTCCCGGCCGGCGCGGGCGACGCCAAGGCGCCCAAGCTTCCCGACGGCGCGGTCCAGGGCAACACCGACTTCGGCACGCCTGGCTACGGCGGCCCCTGCCCGCCCAAGGGCGACAAGCCGCACCCGTACACCTTCACGGTCTTCGCGCTCGACACCGACAAGCTCGATATCCCGGCAGGCGCCACCGCCGCCTTCGTCGGCTTCAACCTGCACGGTCACACCATCGGCAAGGCAAGCTTCACGGCCAAATACGGCCGTTAGTAGTTCCCTGCAGCACCCTTCCCCCAAGGGCCGGGCCGGGCGCGAAAGCGCTCGGCCTTTTTTCATGGCTGGGGGTACACGAACGCGGGGGAGGGGTATACGCCCCGTCGGCTTCAGACAGGGGCTCGGGCTTCGTTGGATGGCTTTAGGGTGTGCGGACGCCGGGAGAGGGCACACGCCCCATCGGCTTCAGACAGGTGAGGTTCGCGCTGGCTTCTTCGGGCAGGATCAAGCTCGATCGCGCGAACCTCAAACTCGCCGAGTGGGGCGTGTACCCTCCCCCGGCTTCTCGCGCGCGCAGAGCCATCCAAAAGAACCCCGACCCGCGCGTAGGTTTTGGCTCCCGCGAGAACCGCCCCGTCGATGAT
>DATBAA010000283.1:0-4929 GCA_036271755.1 Myxococcales bacterium
AAGCTCGTGATGTACGCGCCGCTCTACAACAACCCGCTGCACACCAACCTGGGCGCGGGCTCGGGCAATCAGAACAAGCGCTCGGTGTTTGAATTCAATCCCGCCCTGGGCGCCTACCGCTTCGGCTCGGGAGAGGGAAACAACAAGCGCTGGGACGGCGAGATCCCCATTGCCAACAAAGACGAGTATCGCGAGCCGGGCGTTCAGGAAGCCTTCAACGCCGCGGCGCTGGCGACCGACCCCACCAGCAACAGCCGCACGCCGCCCAGCCTGCGCGCGCCCAACGGCGTGCTCGAGGATTCGTTCTATCAAGCGACGGGCCGCATGATGTGGAACGCCGCCAACATCTACGTGCCGACGCTGGTCATCGGCGGCGAGGATGACAGCTGGAGCTACTTGAACGACCGCGACGGCCTGATGCGCGACCTGGTGAATGCGCCGCAGAAGAAGCTCGTCAACATTCCCCATGCGACGCACTTCATCCTCTTCGAGGGCCAGCGCATGCGGTTCTTCGGCGAGATCGACGGCTTCCTGCACGGCAAGCTCGCGTCGGCCCCTTAGCGGCTTATTGGCTGAAGCTACTCCATCATCTTGTTGAGGATGGCGTCGCTGCGCAGCACGCCCACGCGGTTCAAGGCCGCGCGGGCGGCCGGATATTCGGAGAGCACCCGTTCGACGGCCACGGTCGGAAAGGCGATGAGCTCGACGTCGGCCACGGCGGTGCAGGTGGCCATCCGCTTGTCGCCGTTGAGCGCGGCCATCTCGCCGAAGAACTGCCCGGTGTGCAGCACCGCCAGCTCCTTCTCGCCTCCGTCGATGGTCGAGCAGGAGACGCGCACCTCGCCGGCGGAGATGACGAAGAATTCGCCGCCCGGATCGCCCTCGCGGCAGATCACCTCGCCGGGCGCGGCGTGGGCGCGTTTGGAGAAAGTGAGCAGGCGCGCGCGGCCCGAAGCGTCGAGCGCCTCGAAGATCTTGGAAACCTTTGCCAGCTCATTCACATCCATGAGCCGCAGCATACCCGATGGCGCAGTAGAGTGCCCGCCCCCCGGCAGCTCCAACGAGGTTCCCGATGCCCCGACCCCCGCTTCCTCCGTTCACCGCCGAGACCGCCGCCAAGAAGGCGCGCCTTGCAGAAGATGCCTGGAACAGCCGCGACGCCGTGCGCGTGGCCGGCGGCTACACCGAGGACAGCCATTGGCGGAATCGCGCCGAGATCTTCCAGGGCCGGCCCGCGATCGAAGCCTTCCTGACGCGCAAATGGAACAAGGAGGTCGAGTACCGGCTCATCAAGGAGGTGTGGGCCTTCACCGACAATCGCATCGCGGTGCGCTTCGTCTACGAATCGCGCGACGACAGCGGCAACTGGTATCGCTCGCACGGCAACGAGCAGTGGGAGTTCGACGCCGAAGGCTTCATGCGCAGGCGCGAGGCGAGCATCAACGACATTCGCATCACCGAGGCCGAGCGGAAGTTTCGCTGGCCGCTCGGCCCGCGGCCGGAGGGTCACCCCGGCCTGACCGAGCTCGGCCTGTAAGGCTGGCCGGGCAGCCGTTCTAGTGGTGGGTGGCGAGGATCTTGGCCTTGTCCGGGAGCTTCAGCTCCTGGCCGGCCTTCACGTGGTCGGGATCCTTGAGCACGTCCTTGTTGATCTCGAAGATCTCTTTGTAGTGCTTGAGCTCGCCGTAGATCGACTTGGAGATGCCCGACAGCGTCTCGCCGCTCTTCACCTTGTAAACGCCGTAGGGTTCGGCGTGCGCGACGTCGAGCATGACGGCCACTTCGTTCTGCCAGTTCGCGTGGGTCTTGATCTGATCCCAGAGGCGGTCGCGGTCGAACGCGTACTGGGCCTTCCCGGTCAGCACCAGCTTGCCGTTCTGCTCCTTGGTGTCCGCCACCTCGATGCCGACGCGCTTCGCCGTCTCCAACACATCCGAATAGTCCGCGATGAGCGACATATGTTCCTCCGCCGGGCGTTCTTGCCCGGGCGCGAAGGTGTGTATGGGCGCCGTGATATCCAAGCACGCGATGAAGATTTCTCTCTCCGAAGCGCGCGCCATCGCCGTCACGGCCCAAGGGTTCGCAGGCCCCCGTCCGGCGCGCGTCGACGCGCGGGCCGTGCGATCGCTCGTCCAGCGGCTGGGCGTGCTGCAGATCGATTCGGTCAACGTACTCGTCCGCTCGCACTACCTGCCCATCTTCAGCAGGCTGGGTGTCTACGACCCGACGCTGCTCGACGGCCTCGCGTACTCGGGCGAGCGCGCGCTCTTCGAATATTGGGGACACGAGGCTTCGCTCTTGCCCGTCGAGCTGCAGCCGCTCTTCCGCTGGCGCATGTCGTTTGCCGAGAAGCATTCGTGGGCCGGCATCCGTCGCGTGGCGCGCTACCAGAAGCAGCTGGTGCGCGATGTGCTCGCGACGGTGGCCGCGCGCGGTCCGCTGGGCGCCGGCGAGCTCGAGCAGGGAAAGCCGAAGCGCAAGGGCTGGTGGGAGTGGTCGGACGCCAAGCGGGCCGTCGAGTATCTCTTCTGGAGCGGGCAGGTGACGACCGGCGGGCGGCGCGCGTTCGAACGGCTCTACGACTTGCCCGAGCGCGTCTTGCCGGCCAGGATTCTAGCCATTCCAACGCCGGAGCCGCTGCAGGCGCAGGCGGCACTGCTGGCGCGGTCAGCGAAGGCCTTGGGAGTCGCCACCGAGAGTGACTTGCGCGACTACTATCGATTGAAGCCGGAGATGGGGCGGGCGGCGCTCGCGACGCTCTTGGAGCAGGGCGTGGTGCGCAAGGTCGAGGTGCAGGGCTGGGACAAGCCGGCGTATCTGCACGCAGAGGCGAAAGCCGCGCCCATGGACGTCTCGCGGGCCGCGTTGCTCTCGCCGTTCGACAACCTGATCTGGGCGCGCGAACGCACCGAGCGGCTCTTCGGGATGAAGTTCCGCCTGGAGATCTACACGCCGCAGCACAAGCGCGTGCACGGCTACTACGTGCTGCCGTTCCTGCTCGGCGATCGGCTGGTGGCGCGCGTCGATCTCAAGTCGGACCGGGCGAGCGGCGCGCTGCTGGTCCAAGGCGCGCACCTGGAGCCCGGCGCCGCAAAAGCCGCGGTCGCCGAGGCCTTGAGCGAGGAGCTTCACCTGATGGCCCGCTGGCTCAAGCTCGACCGCGTCGTGATGAACACCCGCCCCGGCGTGAAGTAGCGCCAGGGCGGAGGCCGTTCATCCTCACTAGAAGAATGGGTAGCCGCTCAAGATGGCGGGGTTCAAGAACGAGCCGCCGGGTTGCGGTCCGAGCGGAAAGTAGAGTTGCCCGGCGGTGGGGTCTATCTGGATGGGCGAGCCGCCGCCCGTCGCAGTGGCCAGGCCGCCCAGGTTGATGGGCCCGAAGCCGAACGCGAGCGGCCGGCAAGCATTGGCGGGCAGGCCGGCGATATTCGTGCTGACGAACGTCGACGGGTTGATAGCGGCCAGCGTGCCGCCCGTGCAGTTGACGGTGCTGGCCGGGCTGAAGAGGTAGACGACGTCGCGATCGATGTTGGAGGGCGCTCCGCTGACGGGAAAGCCGCTCCAGCCGTCGTCGCTGATGCGTGAGTTGGCATAGGTTTGAACGAGGGTTCCGTCGGCGTCGGCGACGATGGTGCTGAAGGTGGTGCCGCCCGGGCCGAAGGTGCTCAGGTCGATCCAATCGTGGCCGCCGATGGTGTAGTGGACGAAAGCGCTGCTGTTGGGCCCGCCGGCCAGCACCACCTTGGTTTGCGTCGCGGGGCCGGCTTCATTGATTCCAATCGCCGTGGTCAGGCCCGTGTTCACGTCGCTCTCGCCCAGGCTGATGAAGCCGGCAGAGGCGCTGTCTCCTTCGATCGCTCCGCAGACGGTGCCAGAGTGGTCGGAGTAGATCTGGGTCAGCGCGCCACCGCCGATGGGCGTGGTGAACGCGGCATAGCCGAGGTTGTCCGGCGCCACGATGACGAAGGTGCCCGTGGCGGCGTCGAGCATGGAGGTGGAGAAGAAGGCGCAGGGCGCGGTGTTGGCGTAGGGAAAGCTGGCGATGAGCGCGGCGGTGGCCGGAGTGAGCCGGTACCAATTGTCGGTGACGGTGGTGCCCGCGGTGACTTGCGAATCGATGAAGGCCGTTCCGTCCAGGCGGAAGGTGAGCACCGGCGCCGGGCCCGCCGGCGGGCCGACCAGCAACGTCGAGGCGCGGGTGAAGGTGGCGTTGTCGGTGTCGATCTCGTTGCCGGTCCAGATGATCCACTTGTTGAACGCGCCGGTGGCCGGGTCGGTGAAGGCGCCGAGCACGCTCCAGAACGACGGCCGCAGGGTGGGCGCCGCCGCGGCGGTGGCGTTGGCGGGAATCAGCCAGGTCTGCGTGCCGAGGTTCTGCGCGCAGGTGTTGGGCGAACCGACCGGCTCCACCACCGCCTGCACGAAGGCCCTGCCCGGCGCGAAGGGATGCTGGTCGAGCGGGGTCAGGCTGCAGAGCTCTTGATAAGTTCCGTTGCCGAGCTGTTGCACGGCCGTCAGCGGCGAGAGGTTCACCTTGAAGAGGTGTCCGCCCACGCCGTAGACGACTAGCTGCGGCTGGATGTCGGTGGCGTGCCGGTTGGCGTCCAGAGTCCAGTCGTTGAAGGTGGCGATGTTTGCGGTGGTGCCGTCCAGCGTCTGGTTGCTGACCTGCACCGGCGGGTTTCCCGGATGGGCCGAGTCGGCCAGCCACAGCCCCTGGCTCTGGCCGGTGGCGCTGTTTGCGAACGTGAACGGTGCATACGCGGTGGCGGCGGACGCGCCGGACGAGACAGCGCAAAGCAGAATTGCGTATAGACGGTGCATGGGTTCCCTTCCCTGGAAAATGACCCGACGGCACTTAGCACCGGCAAGTACCGGCCGAGGGTGGTCCGAATCAGTGAGTTCATTAGTTGTTGATTAATTTTTACA
>DATBAA010000284.1:0-22958 GCA_036271755.1 Myxococcales bacterium
AGCCATCCGCGAGGCCGGCGGCGAGGCGCGCTACGAAGCGGTCGATCTCCTCGACGCAGCAGCCGTCGCCTCGGCGGTCTCGAAAGCGCGAAATGATTGGGGCTCCATCGACGCCGTCATCCACGGCGCCGGAGTGCTGGCGGACAAGCTCATCCAGGACAAGACCGACGCGCAGTTCGAGCGCGTCTTCGCCACCAAGGTCGTTGGCTTGCAGTCGCTGCTCGAAGCCACCAAAGGCGACAAGCTGCGCGCCCTGCTCTTCTTCTCCTCGGTCGCCGCCCGCTTCGGCAACCTGGGCCAGGCCGATTACGCCATGGCCAACGAGGTGCTCAACAAGGTGGCCGCCCTCGAGCAGCAGCGGCGCGGCGGTGACTGCGTGGTGCGCGCGCTGGGCTGGGGGCCGTGGGACGGCGGCATGGTGGACGACGGCCTGCGCAGCCGGTTCGCCGCGCTTGGCGTCTCGTTGATTCCGTTGGAAGCGGGCGCGAAGCAGGTCTGCGATGAGTTGAAGACCGGCGATGCCGCCGAAGTCTTGCTGGGCGGCGTGCTGCCCGCATTGCCGGTGAAGCCGCTGGTGCGTGATCTCATCGTCGATTCGCGGCGCCATTCCTATCTCGCCGACCACAGCCTCAAAGGCTCGCCGGTCGTGCCGGTGGCTCTTGTCGCCGAATGGTTTGCGCGCGCGGCGCGCGAAGCGTCGCCCGGCGCCGTGCTCTCGCTGAGCTCACTGCGGGTGCTGCGCGGCATCCGGCTGCCCGGTTTCCATGCCGGCGCGTCTGCTCGCTTCCAGGTGCGAACAAAGCCCATCTCTGGCAGGCTCGAATTCGAGCTGTACGGCCCGGGCGACGCAAAGCACTTCTCCGCCAACGCCGTGCTGCTGGAGAAGATGCCGGCCACGGACCTCAAGCGCAACAACGGCAGCCTTCAATCGTTCAATGCTCCCATCTATGGCCACGAAGGGCTCTTCCACGGCCCGCACTTCCAGGTCATCGACAGCATCGAAGGTGTCTCCGATCATCGGCTCAACGCCACGCTGCACGGCACGCGCTGGCCCGGCAATTGGCTGCTCGACCCGGCGCTGCTCGACGGCGGGTTGCAGTTGGCGCTGCTCTGGACGCGGCACGTGCTGGGCGGAGCCTCGCTGCCCACGTTCATCGAGCGGCTGGACGCGCGGCTGGGAGAGCCAGCCAAGGGCGCCGTTCGCTGCGTCGTCGAAGGCCGGCAGGCCAAAGGTGAGCGCGCCGTCAGCGATTTGATCTTCACCGACGAAACGGGCGCGACCATTCTGCTGGTTCAAGGCCTGGAAGCGCACCTCTTGCCGCACGAGGGCACCAGCAACGCCTGGGACGCGAATGGCGTTTGAGCCCATCGCCATCGTCGCCCAGGCTTGCGTTCTCCCCGGCGCGAACGACCCCCAGGCGCTGTGGAAGCTGATCAGCGAGGGCCGCTCGGCCATCTCGCAAGTGCCGTCCGGCCGTTGGCGCGTGAGCAATCACCAGGGCGCCGCCTCCGATCGCGGCGGCTACGTTCGCGATTTCGACTTCGACGCCGCCGGCTTTCCCGAAGCGACGGGGCTGGACCCGCTCTTCCATTGGCTCTTTCACTGCGGCCGGGAGGCTTTGAAAGAAGCCGGCGATCACTTTTCGCGGAGCGCGACCGGCGCCATCGTCGGCAACCTCTCTTATCCGTCGTCGTCGCTCTCGCAGTTCGCCGAATACACCTGGTTGTCAAAGCAGATCGATCCAGCTCTGTTGGGAGTGCAGCCGGTCGATCCGCGCAATCGCTTCATGTCCGGGCTGCCGGCGCACTTGCTGGCCCGGGGCTTGAGCCTGGGCGCGGGCGCCTTCGCGCTCGATGCCGCCTGCGCCTCGTCTCTCTATGCCATCAAGTTTGCTTGCGACGCGCTTCACGATCGGAGAGCGGAGTTGATGCTGGCGGGCGCGGTCAATCGCGCCGACGATCTCTTCATTCATACGGGCTTTACCGCGCTGGGCGCGCTCAGCCCCACCGGACGCAGCCGCCCGTTCCACGCGCAGGCAGACGGCCTGGTTCCGTCCGAGGGAGCCGCGCTGGTGGCGCTCTGCCGGCTGGCCGACGCGGAGAAGAAAGGCCTGCGCGTCCTGGGCGTCATTCGCGGCGCCGGGCTCTCCAACGACGGCCGCGGCCGCGGATTTCTCGTGCCGTCGCAAGAAGGTCAGTTCCGCGCGCTTCAATCGGCTTACGAAATCTCTGGCATCGACCCCGCGGATATCTCCTTGGTCGAATGCCACGCCACTGGTACCGCGGTGGGAGATGCCGTCGAGATCGCGTCGCTCGGTCAAATTTTTCTCAATCGCGATCGGCCGCTGCCCATCGGCTCGTTGAAGGCCAACCTGGGTCATTTGATCACCGCGGCGGGAGCCGCCGGCTTGATCAAGGTCCTGGGCGCGTTTCGCGAGAAGGTTCGCCCGCCGTCACCCGGCGCAGACGTGCCGCATCCGGCGCTGCGCGACGCCGGCCTGCGCGTGCTGCAGGCGGCCGAGCCTTGGACGGAAGAGACGCGCCTCGCCGGAGTGAGCGCGTTTGGTTTTGGCGGCAACAACGCGCACCTCATCGTCGAAGAGCCGTCGAAGCGCCGCGCCGTGGAGCTGCCTCGCGCCGCTCTGCCCGCCATCGCCATCGTCGCCATGGGCGCGCGCGTCGGCTCGGGCAAGAGCGTGGCCGACTTCGCGAATGCCCTCGCCAGCGGCAAGAGCGACCCCATCGCTACCGAGGTCGAGCTGTCGTTGGACGGCCTCACGTTTCCACCGCGCGATCTGCAAGAGACCTTGCCGCAGCAGCTTCTGCTCCTCGCCGCCGCGCGCGAAGCAACCCAAGGCTTGGAGTTGCCCGAGCGCACCGGCGTCTTCGCCGGCATGCAGTGCGACGCGGAGATCTGCCGCCACGGCGCGCGCTGGCGAAGCGCGGACTGGAGCCAGGCGCTGCACGCTCCCGCGGACCAGCTGCGCGACGCCTTCGTGCCCGCGCTGGGAGCGGCCGGCGTCATTGGCGCCATGCCCAACATCGTCGCCAACCGGCTCAACCGCCAGCTCGATCTGCGGAGCATGAGCCTGTCGATCTCCGCCGAAGAGCTGTCGGGTATTCGCGCGCTCGAGCTCGCCCGGCGCGCGCTGGAGCACGGCGAGCTGGATGCGGCGCTGGTGTGCGCGGTCGATCTCTCCGCCGAGCCGGTCCATCAAGCCGCGGCCGGCGGGAAGCCGGGCGACGCCGCGGTGGTGCTGGTGTTGAAGCGGCTGGAAGACGCGGGCGATCGCGTGCTGGCGGTGCTGGGCGGAGACTCTCCCGAGCCCGAGCCAATGCGGTTCGGCGAGGGTGGCGTCTCGCTGGAGCCGCTCTTCGGCCGCGCGCACGCAGCTTACGGGCTCTTGCATGTGGCGGCGGCCGTGCTGGGTTTGCGGCCCGGCGGCGGGGCGCTGGTGGAGATCGAAGCCTTGGGCGGACAGCGCGCTTCGGTCTCGCTCACCGGCGGCACCGCAGTGCTGGAAGCCGCCCGGCCTTTGCAGCAGCCGGTGCTTCGTTTGCCCGCGCACCCGCCGCGCCCGCAATGGACCCGCGAGCTGCGCACCATGCCGCCCGCGCCGCGGCTGCCGCCGGTGTTCTCTCCCGCGCCGCGGCGTCCGGCAGTCCAGCTCAACGCGGTCGCCGAGCAGCATCGCAACTACCTCGCGCGCAGCGCACAGGTTCACGCCCACTTTCTCCAGACCCGCGAGCACGCGCTGCAGCTGCTGACCAACGCTTTCGTCCAACGTCCCAAGCTCGCGCTGGCCGTTCGAGAGCCGCTGGCGTTCTCGCGGCAAGAGCTGGAGATTCACGCCGGCGGCAAGATCTCCGAGATCTTCGGTCCGGCATTCGCCGCGCAAGACGGACATCGCCTGCAAGTGCGCATGCCCCAGCCGCCCTTGCTGCTCGCCGACCGCGTCACCGATCTGGAGGCCGTCCCCGGCTCGATGGGCACCGGCACCGTCTGGACCGAGACCGATGTCACTCCCGATGCCTGGTACCTGAACGAGGGCTTCATGCCCGCGGGCGTCATGATCGAATCGGGCCAGGCCGATCTCTTCCTGGTTTCCTATCTGGGAATCGATTTGATTCTCCAGGGCAAGCGCGCTTATCGATTGCTCGGCTGCGAGCTGACCTATCACGGCGGATTGCCCCAGGTGGGCGAGACGCTGCGCTACCAGATCTCCATCGACAGCCACGCCCGCCACGACGAGGTCCGCCTCTTCTTCTTTCACTATGATTGCAAGATCGGCGACCGGCCGGCGTTGACCGTCAAGCGCGGCGAGGCGGGGTTCTTCAGCACGGAAGAGCTGGCCAAATCCGCCGGAGTGACTTGGAAGCCCGAGGAGCAGAAGATCGGGCCCCGGCCGCGGCTGGACCCGCCGGACGTGCTGACCTCCAAGCGTGTGTTCCCTGTCGAAGACGTGCGCAAGTTCGCGCAGCGCGACGTCTACGGCTGCTTCGGAAGAGGCTTCGAGCGCGCCCAGACGCACGTGCGCTCGCCCGCGGTGCAGAGCGGCAAGATGCTGCTCATCGATCGCATCGACGAGTTCAACCCGACCGGCGGTCCGTGGGGGCGCGGATATCTCAAGGCCGCCACCGCCATTCATCCGGACGATTGGTTCTTCCAAGGTCACTTCAAGAACGACCCCTGCATGCCCGGCACGCTCATGTTCGAGGGCTGCCTGCAGGCCATGTCGTTCTATCTCGCCGCGCTGGGATACACGCTGCAGCGCGATGGCTGGCGGTTCGAGCCGGTGCCCGAGGTTCCTTATAAGTTGCAATGCCGCGGGCAGGTCCTGCCAAGCTCGAAAGAGCTGATCTGCGAGCTTTTTGTTGAAGAAGTGCACGACGGTCCGCACCCGACGCTCTATGCGGACTTGCTGGGCACCGTCGACGGCCTGAAGGCTTTCCACGCCCGCCACGTCGGACTGCGGCTCGTTCCCGACTGGCCGCTGCGAGACGCGCCTTCGAGAGAGATCGCGCTCTGCCGCGCTCCTGACGGCTTTCCCTTCGATTACAACTCACTCCTCGCCTGCGCTTGGGGAAAGCCCTCGAAAGCCTTCGGGCCCATGTACGAGCGCTTCGACGGCACGCGCCGGGTCGCGCGCCTGCCCGGCCCGCCGTATCACTTCATGAGCCGGGTGACGCGCATCGAAGGTGAGTTGGGCGTTTGCAAACCCGGCGCCGAGATCGAGATCGAATACGACGTACCTCACAACGCCTGGTACGGCTCGAGCCTGCCGTTCTGCGTGCTGCTCGAAGCGGTCTTGCAGCCCTGCGGCTGGCTCGCGAGCTACGTGGGCAGCGCTCTGGTTTCCGACAACGACTTGTCCTTCCGCAACCTGGACGGCACCGGCACCGTGTTCGCCGAAGTGCCGGCCGGCGCGACCTTGCGAACGGTCACCAAGCTCAAATCCGTCTCGCGCTCGGCGGGAATGGTCTTGGAGACGTTCCAGGTTCACTGCTTCATCGGCGACAAGCCGATCTACCAATTGGAGACCGGGTTTGGTTTCTTCCCCAAAGCCGCATTGCAGAACCAGGTCGGTCTGGCGGTGGCGGACGAGCAGCGCGCGCAGCTGACGCAGCCGTCGGACTTCCTCGTCGATCTCCTGAAGACGCCCGAGCCGCGGCTGCCGGGCGAGATGCTCTTGATGATCGACCGCGTCACCGCCTTCGACCCGCGCGGCGGCAAGGCGGGCCTCGGCTTTCTCCGCGCCGAGAAAGACGTGGACGCCGCCGATTGGTTCTTCAAAGCCCACTTCTTCCAAGACCCGGTGCAGCCGGGCTCGCTGGGCATGGAAGCGATGCTGCAGCTCTTGCGCTTCTTCCTCATTCGCAGCGGCGTGCAAGGCCGCTTCGAGATAGGGGCGGTGCCGACGACCTGGAAATACCGCGGGCAGGTCGTGCCCGAGAATCGGCTCATCAGCGTCACCATGGAGATCACGCAGCAAAGCGCGGACGGCGCGGTCGCGGACGCTTCGCTCTGGGTGGACGGCAAGCGCATCTACGAGGCGAAGGGTCTCGCCGTCCGGGTGGTGGATGAAGCCATGACCGGGTTGGTGCCGGAGGTGCGCGCCTTCTGGAGCAGTTGGTCCGGCGCCAAAGCACCCATCGTCGAAGAGCTTTATTCGCGCTTGCTGACTCACTTTGTCCGCGGCGTGCATATCGCCAATCGAGAGGCTTTGCGGCGGCCGGTGCTCTTTCTCGCCAATCACCAGGTGGCGCTCGAATCCACGCTCTTCGCGGTGATTGCCTCGACGCTCACGGGCAAGCCCGTCTTGTCATTGGCGAAGATCGAAAATGCGAATCATTGGCTGGAGCTGCTCATGGGCCAGACCTTCGCGCACCCGGGCTGGCGCGACCCGCGGATGACGCTGCACTTCGACCGCACCGACCCGGCGTCGCTGCCGGGCATCATCGACGAGCTGGGGCGCGAGATGCACCAGGGCCGCAGCGTGCTGGTCCACGTCGAAGGCACGCGCTCGTTGAGCTGCCGCGAGCCCGTGCGCCGCATGAGCGGGACGTTCCTGGACATGGCCCGCAAGGTCGGCTGCGCCATCGTCCCGGTGCGCTTCACCGGCGGACTTCCCGTCGAGCCTTTGAACGAAAAAGCGGAGTTCCCGCCAGGCCTGGGCCAGCAGGAGATCTGGTTCGGCCAGCCGATCGAGCCCGAGGCTCTGGCGAAGCTGGACTACGCCGAGCGCGTGAAGACCGTCATCGACGCCATCAACTCACTGGGCCCCGCGGCCGACGAGCCCTTGCCGGGCGATCCGGCTTTCGAAGCCGCCGTCCGCGCCGTCCAAGAACGCGGCGGCTGCACCTTCAGCCACGCCGTCTTCCGCCGGCTGCTCGAGGAAACTCCACCGCCGGAGGCAGTCACGCCGGCCGAAGAAGAGTGGCTGGCCGGCTTCTTGAAGCACCTAGACGGTGGCGACGCTCAGTAAGGCCTGCTCCAGCGTGGTCTGCGGAATGAAGCCCAGATCGCGGCGGGCCGCGGTGATGTCGAACCAGTGCGCGGTCGTCAGTTGCCGCGCGACGAAGCGCGTGATGGGCGGCTCGCGGTCGTAGATGCGCAGCGCGAAGAAGGCGGCCTCCGAGAGACAACCCGCGGCGAAGAGCAAGCCCGGCGGGACCTGCCGCTTGGGCAGCATCGGCCCGCCGGCAGCGGCCACCGCGCGCGTGATCAGCTCTCGCAGCGGCACCGGCTGACCCTGGCTGATGAAGTACGCTTTTCCCGCGCAAGGCGAGCCGGGCGCCAACCGCTGCAGCGCCAGCAGATGCGCCCGCGCGGCGTCGTCGACGTAAGTCCAATCGACCAGCTTGGACGGGCCTCCGGGCAATCGCAGCCGCCCGGCCCGCGCGCTCGCCACCGCCCGCGGCAAGAGCTGCGTGTCTCCAGGGCCGAAGACGAGATGAGGCCGCAGCGCAACCGTCGAGAGCCGCTCGTCGTTGGCGGCCAGCACCAATCGCTCGGCGATGGCCTTGGTGCGCGGATAGTGCGCGTCGAAGGTGCCCGAGTACGGCGCGGACTCGTTCAGGCCGCTGGCGTCCTCGCCCGCGTGTACCACCGACGGCGTGCTGGTGAAGACCAGCTTGCGCACGTCCTGCGCGCGGCAGGCTTCAATCACATTGCGCGTGCCGGTGACGTTGGTGCGGCGAAAGCAGCGCGCGCGGCCCCAGCTGCCGACCATGGCGGCGGAGTGGATGACCGCTTCGCAGCCCGCCAACGCTTCGCGAACCGCTGGATAGTCAGCGATGTCTCCGCGAAAGACGCGAACGCCTTCGGCCGCGAGCTCGGGCTGCGGGCCGCGGCCCAAGATGCACGGCTCGTCACCCTGCGCGCGCAGCTGGCGCACGATGGCGCGGCCCAAAAAGCCGCCGCCGCCGGTGACCAGCACCCTCACGCGAGCCTCGTCGAAGCCCAGGCTGCCAGCTCTTCGCGGCGGATCTTGGCGTTGTGGCGCGCGTCGACGGGAAACGACGGATGAAAGAGAAACGTCTGCAGAGGCAGGCCATGCCTCGCCGCCAGCGCCTGCAGCTCGTCAACGGCCACGCCTGGCTCTTCCAATTCGATGCACATCACCGGCGCGCCGCGCACGCCGACCAAAGCCGAGCGCCGCACTTTCGGATGCGCGTTGAAGACCGCTTCGCACGGATCGGTGAACAAGGTCGTGCCCCCCGCCAACACCACTCTTTGCGATTTCCGGCCGCAAAACCAGAGGTCGCCGGAAGAATCGACGTAGCCGGCGTCGCCCATGCGGTGCCAGAACGTTCCGTCGGGAGCGGAAATCTTGGCCAGCGCCATGGCTTCGGGCCGGTTCCAATAGCTTCGCGTCACCGCTGCACCCCGGACGGCGATCTCGCCGATCTCTCCGGCGGAGATACGAACGACGTCAGCCAATGGCGCATCGGAGATGGGAATGATGGCCACTTCGACTCCCGGAACGGGCCGGCCAACGCAAGTGCCTGGCCGAGCCTCGGCGAGCAAGCGTGCGCTGCCAACGTTCGCGACCGGCAGCGCTTCAGTGGCACCATAAGGCGTCAGCACTTGCGCGCCATCCGTGAGCAACAAAGAGAAATTTCGCAGCACCTTTCGCTGCACCGGCGCGCCCGCGCAGATGACCCGCCGCAACGAAGGCAACCTCGCGCCGAACCGGGCCAGCCGATCGAGCACGGCCGGCGAGCAGAACATGTTGGTGACCTTCTCTTGCCGGATGGCCGCGACCAGCCGCGCCGGATCGACGCGCGCGGGCCGGGAAAAGTCCATCTGCGGCACCACCGTGCTCATGCCCAGCGCGGGGTCGAAGAGCGCGAACGGCGCGAAGGTGGGCAGGTCGATCTCGCCCGCGCCAAGCCCGGCGATGCCGCGCAAAATTTCGATCTGGGCCGCGAAGTTGCCGTGCGTATAGACGACGCCTTTGGGCGGGCCGGTGCTGCCGCTGGTGAAGAGGATGGCGGCCGTCTCGCCGGCCAGGGTTTCGGCCAAGACCGGCGCGCCCGGGAGCGTTGGCAGACGAAGCGCAAACGGCCACGGGCCGCCCACCGAGACGAGCTTTCGCAGCGTCCTCTTGCCCCAGCCAAACAGGGCGCGGGCCGCGTGCGCGCGCGGAATGCCGACAAACGCTTCCGGCTCCGCCTCGTCGATACAAGCCTTCAAATGCTTGCGGCCAATGCCCGGGTCGATGACCACCGGCACGACGCCGGCCTTGGCCATGGCGAAGGCGAGCGCGAAGAAGTCCGGCCCGGGCGGCACCATCAACACCGCGCGCACTCCGCGGCCAATTCCATTGGAAATCAATCCGCGGGCCATGGCGCTGCTCTCTTCGTCGAGCTGGCGATAGGTCACGCGGCGATAGCGGATGCCGCCGCCGGGAAGCGAACCGATGGGATGCGAGATGGCCACATCGTCCGGCCGCCGGGCAGCGATCTCCGGAAGGCAGGCGGCGATGTTGACCACGGAGCTCACGCGAGAAATCCGCGCACCAAAGCCTCGATCTCACTACCGGCATCCTCCAAGACATAGTGCCCGCAATCCGCGAAGCGGTGCACCTGCGCCTGCGGCCAGCGCGCAACCCACTCGCCCAGAACCGCGGGTGTAAAGACGAAGTCCTGATCGCCCCAGCAGATCAAGACCGGCGTCGCGCGAAAGCCCGGCAGCGCGGCTTCGATGGAGCTCACCAGGGAAAACGACGCGTCCGATGGCTGCAAGGGAATGTCCTGCACGAAGCGCAAAGTCGCAATGCGATTGGTCCAGCTATCATAAGGCTCGCAATAAGCATCGCGCAGGTCAGCCGGGAGCCGCCGCCGCTTGCAGCCTACCCAGGCCGCACCCCGGGCAAAACCATTGAAGCCGCGCACGAAGACGCCGCCCAAAGAGCGCACCGCGGTCAGCGAGAGCGGCACCCTCATGTGCGGCGGCAGATGAAACGCAGCGGTGTTGAGCAAGACGATGCGAGAGACGAGCTCGGGGTGTCTGGCGGCCCAACCCATGCCGATCATCCCGCCCCAATCGTGCAGGATCAAAGTCACTCGAACACCCGGAGCGACGGCGGCCAGCAGCGCATCCAGATCATCGATGCGGCTTTGCAATACATACGAATAACGTGAGTCGGGCGGCTTGTCGGAGAGCCCCATTCCGATATGATCGGGAACGATCACGCGGTGAGTTGCGCGCAGCGCCAGGACGAGGTTCCGATAGTAGAAGGACCAGGTCGGGTTGCCATGCACCATCACCACCAGCTCGCCCTGACCCTCGTCCAGATAGTGAAGCCTATGCCCGCCGCGAAGAGAGAAGAACTTCCCCGCGAACGGGAAGAGCTCGTGCTTCACCAGATCACTCCCATGGCCGAGCAGTTGAGGCCGCTGCCGATGCCGCCCAGCACCACGCGATCTCCACGCGCCAGCCGCTCCGCTTCCGCGGCCTTGCTCAGCACCAGCGGCACCGCGGCCGGCCCTACGTTGCCGAGCTCGGGGTAGATCAGCAGCGTCTTCGAGAGCGGAAAGCCCAACGCCTTCGACAGCTCCTGCGTGTGCAGCGCGGAGACTTGATGGAGCGCGAAGAGATCGACCGAGTTGCCGTCCCAGCCCAGCTCCGCCTGCCCCTTGGCCCAGGTGCGGCCAGCCAGCTCGACCCCGAAGGCCAATAGATTCTTCGTATCGGTCAGGCCCGTATCGGCGGTGCCGCGGCAGAGCTGGTTGTGGCGCGTGTCGGCCACGCTGACGCCGCCCAAGAAGCGATGCCCGTCAGCGGCCAGCGAGCTGCGCGCAAGCAGCATGGCCACCGCGCCCGAGCCCACCGTCAGCGTCGCCAGCTGCTCGCGCATCTCCGCCGCGGAGAAATCGGCGCGCTGCATGCGCGAGACGGTGCTCTCCACCACCTCGCGGCTGCTCTCGGCGTCGACCACCAAAGCATAGTCGATCTGCCCGCGCTCGAGCATGTTGCCGGCGATGACCATGCCGTCCAAAAAGCCCAGGCAGGCGTTGGTGACGTCGAAGTTGAGGCACGAAGACGAGAGCCCCAGATTCGCATGCACAAAACAAGCGACGGACGGCTCGACGTAGTCGCGGCAGACCGAGGTGTTGATGAGGAGCCCGATGCGGGCCGGGTCGACGCCGGAGTCTTCGATGGCCTTTCGCCCGGCCAGCGTAGCTGCATCACTGGGACGAACGCCCTGTTCCCAGAAGCGGCGCGCCCGCACGCCCGTCAGGTTCTCGAGCAGCTGCGCGGGCATGCCCAGCCGGGTGTAGGTGTGACTCAGCGCCGCATCGAGCTCGGCGGACGTCACCCGCACGGGCGCGTCCACGTGGGCGATAGTGACGATGGACACTTCTTCGAAGCGCGTGGTCATGTACCCTGGGTGCGGAATCGGTTTGTTCGCAGCGAACTGGTCAGCGTTATAAGTCAGTCGGCCGCAAAAAAGGCGGCCAGTCGAGAAAAACCAAGATGCCCGATCGCGACGTCGTCGAAGCCCAGGTGATCTCCATCGTCGCCCTGCTCAAGGCGGGCGAGCCGAAGGAGACCAAAGTACAGTTCAAGCTCAAGTACGGCGACAAGGAAGAGAGCAAGGAGGGCACGCTGGTCGGCGACCCCAACTCGCCCACCAGCAAGGCCGCGACCATCAAGCTGCCCGCGCCCGCGGTGCCGGACGACCAGGAGAAGGTCGAGCTCAACTACACGGTCATCCACGAGAAGCGCGAGCTGACCCCGGCCGAGAAGATCGTCATCTGGCCCAAGGAGGGCAAGCTCACGGCGGTCGACGCCGGCGACGGCAAGACCGCGCTGAAGGGCTTCACCTACCAGGTGATCCAGAAGAAGAAGACTCCCACGCCGACCCCGCTGCGCGCCAACGACACGGGCCTGGGCACCTTCCAGCTCAAGCCGGGCGAGGCGTTCACCATCGAGGCGGTGCCGCCCTTCGTCATCACCGACATCGACAAGACCAAGCCGCGGGATCTGAAGATCAAGGCCCAGCGCAAGTTCACGGCCATCTTCGACGAGCCAGAAATTCCGCCCACGAAGTCGGTCAAGCAGTACGTGAACCAGCCTCTGGCCGACAACGGCCAGAAGGGCATGGGCAGCAAGATCCTCTTCAAGGTGATGTGCAAGGAGGACAAGGACAAGACGACCGGCCTCATCGGCGCTCCCGGGATCTTCGCCTACGTGCGCGCGACCTTCAGCGGCCACGGCGGCAAGCCTTCGGCGCGAGTCGAGAGCGTCGCAGCCAAGAAGCCGCAGCTCATCTTGGGAAAGGACCTGACCGCGATCGTCGAGGACACGGACCCCGCCAAGAAGGGCACCTTCACGGCGCAGGTCGAGCTCAAGTCGGGCGGCAAGGGCGAGTTCGAGGTGGAGCTGGGCGTGTCGGGCGGCGACACCTGCAAGATCGAGGTGGGCAGCACCATGGCCTTCGCCGACGGCGCCGCGGTCACCTACACCAACTGGCGCAAGGTCTTCTACGAAGTGCTGGCGCCGGCGACCATGACCGTGCCCAACAAGATGGTGAACGGCGTCAACCTGCCCGATCTGACGGTCGCCACCACGCAGCGCATGGCCCAGCAGTCGGCCGACGGGTATCTGGAGTGGGAGCTGATCGCGGGCAGCACCTTTGCCGTCACCGGCGCGATGAAGGCCGCGAAGCAGAACCTGCCGGGCGTGTTCCTGGGCCGCACCGATGCGGAGATCTTCCAGCTCACCGACAATCAGGCGAAGGCCCAGCTTCGCTCCTCGCCGCGCTCCACCGCCGGCAGGCCGCTGGCGCGCTTCATCCTCTGCGACTCCAACTACTACTTCCCTGGCGCCCTGCCCGCGGTGCCGGACACGCGAGGCAAGCGGACCGAGACCAAGACCGCCGCCATCGCCGTCTATCCGTGGCTGCCCCGGTCGGACGTGGACGGGAGCGCCATCACCGTCCAGTGGGGCGCGACGCACGTGGCCGCGCCCACGCCCGCGGTGCTGACCTGGGGACCGGACGTGACCGGCGCGAACGGCAGCACCCCCAAGAAGCGCATCGTCAAGGTGAGCGAATCCGAGACCAACACCTCGGTGCTGATCGAGTTCACCTCGTGGATCGGCAATATCAACACCGACGTGGACAGCAACGAGCTGCCCAAGATCCGCACCTGGCTCACCCCTCTGTGCACCGACGCCGCCCGCCGCGCCCGCCGCGACAAGCTGACGGTGGTGATCACGGGAGAGAAGGACAACGAGCGGCAGATCCTGCGCCTCACCAACACCAAGGCCGCGGTCCAGACCATCTACGCCGAGCTGGCCAAGCCAGACATCGACACCCACCCAGGGCTGACGAACGCCGGCGTAGCGCGGCTCGAGAACCTGGATCCGGACGTGGTGCTCGACATGACCCAGTGCACCGGGGGCAAGATTGTCGTCAACCTGCCGGACGCGCTGCCCGGAGATCCGGGCAACATTGCCGGCACCGAGGACGACGACCACTGCCCCATCATCGTCCAGGTCAAGTATCACAAGCACGGCCGGGGCCTGGGCAGCAAGTACAACGACGCCGACCTCAAGGGCGACCTGCTCATCGTCAACGATCCGGCGGGCAACCTCTGCACCGCCGACACCATCCTCCACGAGCTGGGGCACCTCTTCGGACTGTCGCCGTACGCGAAACCGGCCGACTCCTACGCGCCTGGCGTCCCCATCCCGAAGACGTACAACCAGGCCGAGATCGATCCCTGGAAGCACAAGGGCACCCAGGGCCACCTCTACGACCGGCACGGCCACGCCGGCGGCCACTGCGCCTGGGGACTCTCCGACGTAGAGAAAGCCACCGCCGACTACTCGGACAGCACCAACGTCGGCGACGGTTCGCCGGAGTGCCTGATGTACGGCTCCGGCCCCAGCCAGGACACCCTGCGCGTCGGAGCGCGAACGCTATGCTTGCAATGCCTCCACCTGATGCGGGCCCGCGACTACGGCAGCATCGCTTGACGGAGACGAAGATGCCCCAAGGCAGCCTGCACATCGCCGACGATGAGTTCTTCTCGGCTCCGTTCAAGACCCGGGACAGCCTCGAAACCCCGCTGATGATGGCGGAGAAAGACGCGGTCGTCGCCGATCTGCCGCGCAAGGTCCCGGTGGACGTGCGCGCGACGCTGCCGCTGGTCTTCCTGCGCGTGGCGCACACGGCCGTGGCGGTGGGCGTGCCGCTGGACAAGTTCGGCATCGTCGTCGCCGCCGACGCGGTCACGGGGCAGGTGCGCGTCGGCCGCGCGGTGACGCCGCCCGTGAAGCGGGTAGAGGAGAGCGCGCCGCTCGCGGACGACGGAATGTCGGGCGAGGCCTGTCTCATCGACGTGCGCCAGCAGGTGGACCTGCCCTGGCGGCCGGCGGAGCTGTCGGTCTCGCTGATCCTCCGCGAGCAGATCACCGAGCCCTTGCGGGTGAGTCTCGGCTACAGCCCTGGCGCATACCGCGACGAAGCGGTCGAGGCGCAGAAGCAGAAGGATCTGCTCGCTGCGCCGCTGCCTTTGATCCATCCCGCTGGAGGCACCTACGGCAAGGACCCCGCGCCCGAGGCCGTGGGGCTTTCGCTCAGCGCCGAGCGCGTGGTGAAACTTCACGCTGATGGCCCACTGACGGTGAAGGGCTCCTTCCGGGTCAAGATTCCCAAGCACCTCTTCGTCGACGCGAAGCGCGGCGAGGCGCTGCAACTGGATCCGAAGCCTGCCGCGTTGGTGCCCATCACGCTGGTGATCACGGCCAGCAAGGCGCCGGTGCCCTTCGTCTACGATCTGGTCGTGCCGTCGTGGGAAGCGGACCCGAAGACTGGCATCGCGGCGGGGAGCTTCGCCGTCGATCTGGACAAGGTGGGAACGGTGAGGACCGTGCCGCGCACGCTCTTCATCTATGCGTTCGCGGGCGACCAGCGGTTCGGGCCGCTACCAATCGGAATGCAGGGCGAGGAGGAGTAATGCCGTCGGGCCTCGTCGTGCTGCGCGACCAACAGCTGCTCGCCATGGGCGCGGTGATGTTCGATCGCTACGCTTCGGAGGTGCTGGCGCACGTGCGCGAGATCTTTCCCCAGCGGCTGCGAGCCATGGGCGACGAGGCGGCGCGCGCGCTGATCGCTTCTGCTCTCTCGCGCGGCAAGGCCCTGGGACTGCGGCGCGAGCGCAACCTGACGCTCTTCGTCGATCTCTTCTTCGCGCTCGGCGCGCCTTGGGAAGCTGAACCCGGCGCGGCGTGGCTGCGCGAGATCCTCAACGACCTGGACCGCAGCGAAGACGCGCGCATGTGGCTCATCTATCGCCGGCTGCCCGCGCGCTGCCCCGATGCCGGCGATCGCCCGGTCGCGCCATGAGCTGGTCCGACTCTGCGCAGCAGAGCAAGTCGGGCACGTCCGACAAGGCCGCGGGCGAGCCGGTGAAGCCCTGCGTGGAGAACGTCCTGCTCGATCCGCTGCTCGACTTCAACGAGCCGGTCGAGCTCGAGCCCGCTTTGCAGTCCGACGATCTGCCCGACCTCGAGCCGTCGATCGACACTTCCGGAGATGCGCCGGAGCTCGAGCCGCAGGTTTCGTCAGAGCCGGACATCGAGCCGATTGAATCAGGATTCCAGACGGACGAAGAGGACTAGGTGGCGCGCGAGCATCACATTCCTTCCTGCAAGGTGAAGCTCGACGGCACCGAGCTGGCGCTGGAGAAGGCCGCGCGGCTGACGCGCGTCGAGGTGGACCTGGGCGTCGACCTCTTCGGCAGCTGCGCGCTGGTCTTCAACGACCCGCAGATGGAGCTGATGAACGGCACCGACTTCTCGTCGGGCGCGCGCATCGAGGTGTCGCTGGGCTTTGCCTCGAAGTTGTCGCCGGTGTTCGACGGCGAAATCGTCGCGCTCGAGCCGGCCTTCCGCCGCGATCAGCCGCCCGCGCTGCGCGTGGTCTGCTTCGAATCGCTGCACCGCTTGGGGCTCTCGCAAGCCACGCGATCGTTCAACGATGTGGACACGGCAGACGCGGCGACGCAGATCGGCCAGGAGCACGGCCTCACCGCCGAGGGCCCGGCGGGCACCAAGGAGCACTTTCTCCAGGGCAACCTCACCGACGCCGCGTTCTTGAAGCGGCTGGCCGCGAAGGCCGGGCAGCACCTGCGCATCGACGGGAAGAAGATCATCATCAGCGCGCCTCCATCTGCCGCTCCCATCGAATTGGCGCCGGGCGATCAGATCCTGAAGATGAAGGTGAAGGTCAGCACGGAGTCGCAGGTGGAGTCGGTCTCGGTGCACGGCTGGGATCCGAAGGCCAAGGCCGAGATCGTCGGCACCGCTTCCGGCGAAGGCGATATTGGCGAAGGCGCGCGCACCTACGGCAACGGCAAGACGCTCTCTGTCGAAGGCATGCACACGCCGGCCGATCAATCGACGGCCGAGACCATGGCCAAGGGCCGCATGCGCAAATTGGCCGAGGGCTTCGTCACCGCCGAGGCGCAAGTCACGGGCGATCCGCGCTTGCTGCCGGGCATCGCGGTGACCTGCAGCAAGCTGGGCGAGCAGCTGGACGGAACCTATCGCATCGAAAAGGCGCAGCACGTCTTTTCCAAGTTTGGTTATCGCGTCAACTTCAATGCGGTGCGGACGGCGAAGAAGGCCAACGCCGATGCCGTCAAGAACGAGAAGCTGCAGCAGCAGGTCGCCGAGACTCCGGCCGGCGAGGTGGCGGACGGCGACGAGCGCTTGAAGCCCACCGCCAAGAAGCAGGCCGCGCTGCTGGTCGAAGCCGCGAAAGATGGAATGCCGCTGGTGGAAGAGTGTCCGTCCGCTTCCAGCACCATGAGCGAAGTGGCATGAAGCAGCTGGCCGATCTGATGCAGGGGCTCGCCCGGGGCCAGACCCTCTTCGGCCTCTTCGACGGCGCGCAGGACCCGCGCATCGCGCACTGGATCCGCACGGGCGACGTCTCTTGGGGCTGCTTGTATCGCGGCCAGATCCCTCCCGAGCTAATCGATGTGGCGCCGTATCTCGTCAAGCTCGACGCTCGCAGCGCGACCCTGCAGAAGCTCTTCGAGCATTGCGGGGCGCACGCGGTCTTCCTCACCAGCACAGCGCCTCTGGCGGACATCCGCCAGCACTTCCGCCGCTACCTGCGCGTGTCGAGCGAAGACAAGAAGCGCACCATGCTCTTCCGCTTCTACGACGCCCGCGTCCTGCGGCTCTATCTGCCGACCTGCACCGCGAAAGAGCGCGCCGCCTTCTTCGGCCCCGTCGATGCGTTCTTCCTCGAGAAGGCCGGCGGCTTCGATGCGTACGAAGCCGCCGAGCCGCCACGGCTTACGACTTGATGAACGCGAGCAGGTCCGCGTTGATCACGTCCGCATTGGTGGTCGGCATTCCGTGGGGAAACCCGGGATAGGACTTCAAAGTGCCGTGCTTTTGGGATGGCGCGCGTAAGAGACTCGGGTGGGTTACCGGCCCGTCAGCTGCCGCGAGAGGGGCCCGGTCCAGTCCGCGACGCCGGCCCCGAAGAGCATGGGCGCGAAGAAGAGCGCGAGAAGGACCACGAAGCCGAACTGGGAGAAGCGGTTCCAGACAGAGCGCCACTCATACGGCAGGAAGCCGTCGACGATGCGGCTGCCGTCCAGCGGCGGCACCGGCAGGAGATTGAACACCGCCAGCCCCAGGTTGACGCGCGTGGAGACGAGGAGCAGCCGCTCCATCGACCCGGAGACCGGCAGGAGCCGCAGCGCGGCCGCGCAGATCAGCGCCAGCACGATGTTTGCCATGGGTCCCGCGACGGCGGTCAGGACCAGGCCCTGCCCGAGCGACACCTCTGGGCGGAAGCGGTTGGGTTCGACCGGCACCGGCTTCGCCCAGCCGAACGGAATGCCCAAGAGCGGCAGGAGCAAGGTGCCGACCGGATCGATGTGCGCTAGAGGATTCAGCGTCAGCCGTCCCTGACGCTCGGCGGTGTCGTCGCCCAGATGAAGAGCGGCGGCGGCGTGGGCCCACTCGTGGACCGTCAGCCCGAAGAGCACCGGCACGAGGAGCGCGACGCGCGACCAGAGGTCATGCGCGGTCATGCCGCGTCGGTCTTGGCGCGCGCCCAGGGATTGCCGGCCACCTCGTCGTCGCGAGCCCCGGCGGTGCCCTCCAGCGCCTCCAGCCGGACGATGCACTTCTTGGCCAGCACCGGCGTCGCGCCCGAAGCAGTGCGCAGCTTGAGGAATTGCGTGTCGGCCCAGATCAGCTCGCCCGACTCCTCAGAGCCGTCGTCGAGCATGACCTTGAGCAGCACCCGCGCCTGCTGCTTGACGAACTGCAGCGCGGACTCGCTCAGCGCCACGTCCAGCTGATCGAGCCCGCCGCCGCGGCCCTTGCATTCGGCGATCGCCTTGTCGAAGTCGCGCGCTTCGATGGCGATCTTGTCGCCCGTCGATCTGCGCACCGCCTCCAGCGCGGCCTCGTTGACCAGCAGCGCCAGCTCGGCGCCGGAGAGACCATCGGTCTTGCGGGCGATCTCCTGCACGTCGACGCCCGCGGCCGGCTTCCCGCGCAGATGAATGGCCAGCACCTCCGATCGACCCGCTTCATTCAATGGCTCGATCTTGAGCCGGATGTCGAAGCGGCCCGGGCGCAGCAGCGCGCTGTCCAAGACGTCGGCGCGGTTGGTGGCGGCGATGACGATGACGTTCTTGCGCTTCTGGAAGCCGTCCATGCTCACCAGGATCTGGTTCAACGCCTGCTCGCGCTCTTGGTGCGACATGGTCATGCCACTGCCGCGCCTGCGGCCCACGGCATCCAATTCGTCGATGAAGACGATGGCCGGCGCCTTCTTGGCGGCCTGCTCGAAGAGATCGCGCACGCGCGAGGCGCCCACGCCGACGAACATCTCGACGAACTCCGAGGCGGAGACTTCGAAGAAAGGCACCTTGGCCTCGCCGGCAACCGCGCGCGCCAGGAGCGTCTTGCCGCAGCCGGGCGGGCCTTCCAAGAGAACTCCCGTCGGAAGGCTCGCGCCAGCGGCCTCCCAGGCGCGCGGACGCTTCAAGAAGTCAACCAGGTCGGCAAGACGCTTGCGGGCCTCTTCGTTGCCGCCGACTTGCCCGAAGGTAACGCCGGTCGGTTTGGAGACGAGCCGCGCGGTGCTCTTGCGCAGGGCGAAGATGCTCTGGGTCCCGCCGCCCATCCTTCTCATCAAGAAGATGAAGAGGACGACCAGGAGCAGCAGAGGAGCCCAGGAGACGAGCATGCTGGACAGGAAGGAGCTGCCCGTCTCGGGCCGTTCGATCTTCACGTTCTGCTCGCGCAGGTCGCTGCGCATTTTCCCGTCGAGCGGGACATACACGTCGTATTGGGAGCCGCCTTCGAGCGTCACTTCGAGGTGGTCGCCCTCAGGTTTGACCGACTCGACGTATCCCTTGGCGATGTCCGCCCGCAGGTGCTCGACCGTCGCCGCCGGCAACGCCTTCCGGTGGCTGAAGGCGCCGTAGAACCCGAAGAAGATCAGCGCCAGCACTGCCCAGATGGCAAAAGTCTTCCAAGACTTCGACATGCTTCCCCCCAAAGCCGGCAGCGCGGAGTCCAGCCGCCGGGAAGACGCGAGTCTAGGCGACCATGCCGGGATCCACCAAGACGCTTTCAGCGCGCGGCGGGCCCGGACCTACTTGCCCGTGTAAGGCACGGCCGGCTGCACTTCCTTGCCGTTGTGCCAGATGGACACCATCTTCCGGGTATTGCGGATATCCTTCAATGGATTGTCCGCCAGCACCAGGAAGTCGGCCTTCTTCCCTGCCGCCAGCGAGCCCTTGTCGGGGAAGATCTGCAGCATCGAGGCGGCGCCATGCGTGGCGGCGGTGATGGCCTCCATGGGCGTCAGGCCCGCGCGGACCATCAGCTCCAGCTCGTGATGCTCTGCCCAGCCGGGAATGCGCACCGGCTGCGCGCCCGAGTCGGTGCCGAACGAAATGGGCATGCCGGCGTCGTGCAGGATCATCAAGTTCTTCATGCCCATGGCCAGCGCGGCCTTGTTCTTGGGCGTGTTCGGATCGTTCGCGACCTTCTGCTTGTAGGCATCGCTGTGCAGCATCTCCAGCGTCTCGGGCGGCACCGCGGCCTTGAAGAACGCATTGTCCATGATCTTCGGGTCCTCCGCGAAGATGAAGGACGACTCGTCCACGGTGAAGGTCGCCACTTGAAAAGTGCCGGCGTTGCTCATCGAATTCAAAAGCTCTTTGTCGATGGGCTGATCGCGGATGCTGTGGGCGAAGGCATCCAGCCCGTCGGCCGCCAGCCTCTTGGCGTCGGCCAGGTAGAAGACGTGCGCGGCCACGTGCAGGCCGCCGTTGTGGGCTGCCTTGATCACCGCGCCGTAGACCTCGGGCTGCATCTTGGGAAACTTGCCGTAGACGTCGTCGACCCAGACCTTGACGAAGTCGGGGTGGTGCGAGCCGAGGTCCGCCACGTCTGCCTTGGCTTCTTCGACCGTCGTCGGCCGGTACACCTGGTCGGGCTGCGAAGGAACGGGCGGCGCCGCGTCGGGCACGCCGATGCCGCGGCCGGCGGTGTAGAGCGTGGCGCCCGGCACCTTGCCCTGCTTCTGGTCCTCGCGGATGTCGTAGACGAGGTCGCGGTTGAGACCCAGCGAGCACATGGAAGTGACGCCGAACTTCTCATACTGCAGCAATTGGTTCTGCACGTTCTCGCGGGTATAGGCGTCGGCGCTGTTCTTGCCGTTGGCGATGAGCCCGACGTGGCCGTGCGCGTTGATCATGCCCGGCATGACCGTGCGTCCCTTCAGGTCGACGACGCGCGCGCCGGCCGGCGGCTTCTCCTTGGTGGCGGGGCCGACGTAGATGAAGCGGTCGTCGGTGACCATCATGGTTCCTTTTTCAATGGGCGCCTTCGACACGCCGTCGATGATGCGGGCGTTCTTGAAGACGATGGTCTCGGCGCGAGCGGCCAGCGGTGCGGCGAGCAGCAATAGAGTCAATAGGGTCTTCATATCGTCGATGCCCTTTCAGGAGCCGCGGGGAGCGCGGCCGCCGTCCCCAGCGCCAGCGAGCGCTCGGGATGCATGGTGAAGGAGAGGATGGCCCCCGACAGCAGCAGCACGATGGACCCCGCGAACGGCAAGGTCCAGCTTCCGGTCTTGTCCACCACCAGCCCGAAGATCCAGGGCGAGACGATGGCGGCGAGCGCGGAGCCGGAGTTCATGATGCCGCTCGCCGTGCCGGAGAACTGCGGAGCAATGTCCATGGGAATGGCCCACATGGGGCCAATGGACATTTCCAGGAAGAAGAAAGCCACGCCCAGCAAGACCGCGCTGACGGTGAGTGAGTTGTGGACGAGCACCACCGGCAACAGACAGCAGAGCGAACAGATCATGCTGAAGCAGACCAGGTAGCTGCGCGCCCAGAGCAAGCTCTTCTTCACCTGCAAAATGCGGTCGCTGACGAGGCCGCCGACGGTGTTGCCCAATCCTCCCGCGAGAAAGACGCACATGGAGATGAGCGCGGTGGTCTTCAAGTTCACCTTGAAGCCGCTGTTGAAGAACGAAGGCACCCAGCTCAGGTAGAGCCAGAGCGACCAGCCGTAGCAGAAGTAGACGATGACCACGGGAACCATCCGGCGCGCCAGAGGCCCCCAAGGAATGGGCTCGGTCTTCAGCTCGGCGCGGCCGCGAAATTTGGGCAACACCGTCAGCTCTTCCGGCGTGATGCTCTTGTGCTCGCGCGGGTCGTTGCGGAAGTAGAAGACCCAGACGGCGATCCAGATCAAGCTCACCAGACCGAGCGCGACGAACGAGCCGCGCCAGCCGCCGAAGCTGCCCATCAACGTCACCACCAGGATCGGGGCGAGCGCGTTGCCGACGCGGGCGAAGGTGTGGGTGATGCCCTGCGCGAAGCCGCGCTTGTCCGGCTCTGTCCAGTTGGACATGGCGCGGGTGGCGGTGGGAAAGGTGGCGCCTTCGCCCACGCCCAGGAGCATGCGGCAGACGTACAGAGACCAGAAGCCGGAGACGAGACCCATGAGCAAAGTGGCTCCGGCCCAGATCAAGCCGGAGATGGTCAGGGTCTTGCGGGCGCCGAAGCGGTCGGCGATCCAGCCGCCGGTGATCTGCAACGCCAGGTAGGCCCAGCCGAAGGCGGCGAAGATGAGGCCGTACTGCTGGTTGGAGAAGCCGAACTCCTTCTTGATGGAGCCGGCCGCGGTGGCGATGTTGACCCGGTCGATATAGGTGATGCCGTACATCAGGCAGATGAGGAGCAGCACCCAAGTGGTCGCGCGCATCTTCCTCATGCAGCCCCCAGAGAGTCCATTGCAGCTGCCACGCCGCCCTTGTGAGACGGAACGCCGGCCAGCTGGAGCCCCATCTCGACGCCGGCGAGCGTCGCGCAGAGCATCAAATCATTGAACGAGCCCAGGTGGCCGATGCGGAAGAGCTTGCCCTTCTGCTTGCCCAATCCTTGCCCCAGGGACATATCGAACCGGTCCAAAATCACCGCGCGCAGCTTCGCTTCGTCGAAGCCCTCCGGCATGCGGACGGCGGTCAACGAGCTGGAGTGCTCACGCTCGTCCATAGGGTTGAGCTCCAGGCCCCAGGCGCGCACGGCTCTCCGCGTGGCTTCGGCGTGCCGCTTGTGGCGCGCGAAGACCGCGGGCAGCGTCTCTTCGTCGAGCATGCGCAGCGACTCGCGCAGTCCATATAAGAGGTTCGTCGCCGGCGTATAGGGAAAGAAGCCGCCCGGATTGGTTTCCAGCATGGGCCGCCAATCCCAATAAGAGCGGATCAGCCGCGCCGTCTTGCAGGCCTCCAAGGCGCGATGAGACAAGGCGTTGAAGGACAGCCCCGGCGGCAGCATCAAACCTTTCTGCGAGCCGCCCACCGTGACATCCACGCGCCACTCGTCGTGGCGATAATCGATGGAAGCCAAAGACGAAATGGTATCGACGAGGAACAGCG
>DATBAA010000285.1:0-11935 GCA_036271755.1 Myxococcales bacterium
CATCGCCGGGCCCCGCGCGGTGCTGGTGGCGGTGCGCATCGACGCTTCGGGCGCTCCCGGCGACGCCTGGTTCTCCTGGTCCAACGACTCTGGAACCACCTTCGCAGCGCCACAGCCCATGCCGGCGGACGGCAACTTCAAAGACGGTCAGAGCGGCGTGTCGGTGGTCTTCACCGGCGCCTTCGTGGCCGGAGATCTCTATCGCTTCTCGGTCGCGAGCGAGACGCTGGGCGCGCCGGAAGCGACGGGCCTCGTGGAGCTGCCCATCGCCAGCGGTCCGCTCACGCAGCAGGGCAACGTAATGGACGCCGCAGGCGCGCTGGTGCCGTTCCTGCCCGGCGCAACGGCCGCCGCGGCGTTTGCCTGGCAGATTCGCGAAGCCCAGCCGGCGGTCTATCTGGTCGACCCCGATCTGCCGCTGGAGAAGTGGCTTCCGCGCCGCGACCTGCTGGAGAGCGGAGCGTTTGCCCCCGACTTCGTCGCCGAGGTGGACGATCGCGGCGCGACCATGCTGCGCTTCGGAGACGGCGTGCTGGGAAAGCGGCCGGAGCGGGCGCTGGACGCCGTCTATCGCATCGGCAACGGCACGGGCGGAAACGTGGGCGCCGGCTCCATTGGAAGGCTGGCCGGGTTTCCCTCCAGCGCGGCCGATCCCTCGCGGCCGGCGGCGGGCCAGGTCCTCTTCGTGCGCAACCCCATGCCCGCGGCGGGCGGCGTCGACCCGGAGCTGGTCGATCAGGTCAAGCTCTACGCGCCGCAAGCGTTTCGCTCCAATGAGCGCGCGGTCACCGTCGCCGACTATGCCGCGGTCGCCGAGCGCTATCCGGGCGTGTCGAAGGCGGTGGCGACGCGCCGCTGGACCGGAAGCTGGACCACCATCTTCGTCACGGTCGATCGCACGGGCGGCCTGCCGGTGGACGACGCCTTCCGCGCCGGGCTGCGCGGCTTCCTGGACGGCTTTCGCCTCGCCGGACAAGACGTCGAGATCGACCCGCCGGTGCCGGTGCCGCTGCAGCTTACGCTCGTGGTCTGCGTCGACGCCCGGCACTTCGCCGCCGACGTGCTGGCGGCCCTGCTCGAGGTCTTGGGAAGCCAGGATCTGCCCGGCGGCCGCCGCGGGCTCTTCCACCCCGACAACCTCACCTTCGGCCAGCCGGTCTACCTGAGCAAGGTGGTCGCGGCGGCCCTGTCGGTGCCGGGCGTGGTTTGGATGGACCTCGACGATCCGCGCACGCAGTTCCGCAGGCTCTGGGAGAAGCCCAACGGCGAGCTCGCGGCCGGGCAGATCGCCATCGGCCGGCTGGAGATCGCCCAGCTGGACAACGACCCCAACTTTCCCGAGCAGGGCAAGCTCGACTTCATCCTCACGGGTGGCATGTGACGACTCCGCAAAACCGCCCGGGACAGCCCGCGCTGCGCTACCGCGTCGCCACCCACGGCGAGTTTCTGACGCAGATGCTGGAGCAGCTCTCTTCGTTCGCGCCCGATCCGGACGACCCGGCGCTGCAGCCGCTGCGGGCGCTGACCACGCGCGATCCGAGCGACCCCGCCATCGCGCTCCTGGACGCCTTCGCGGTCGCGGGCGACGTGCTGACTTTTTATCAGGAGCGCATCGCCAACGAAGGGTTCCTGCGCACCGCCACGGAGCGGCGCTCGGTGCTCGAGCTGGCGCGGTCCATCGGCTACGAGCTGAGCCCCGGCGTCTCCGCCAGCGCGTGGCTGGCCTTCACCGTCGAGGACGCGAAGGGCGCGCCGCTCTTCTCGCTGCTGCCGCAAGGCACCAAGGTGCAGAGCGTCCCGGGCCCGGGCGAGCAGATGCAGGTGTTCGAGACCTCCGCCGGCTTCACCGCGCGCGCGGAGTGGAATGCGCTCCGGCCGCTGCTCACCCAGCCGCAGGATTTCGCCATCAAGGAGGGCCGGCTCTACCTCACCTCGTCGCCGCTGCGCGCGTTCGATCAGCGGCACAACTGGCTTGCCCGCCAGATCTTCCTCGCCGGGACGGGGCTCGCGCTCGAGGCGGGAGATCTGCTGCTGGTCGAAGTCTCCGGCGAGGTGCTGCCGTTCCTGGCTGTCCAGGTGGTGCCCGACGCGGCCAGCCAGCGCACGCGCGTCGACCTGGCGAAGGCGCCTTCGGTGCCGGTGTTGCCGCCGCCGCTGCTCCGGCCCGCCGTCATTCCGCGCGAGTCGGTGGCGCAGACGCCGGGCAACGTCCAGAGCATCGTGCTGCGGCAGAGCTGGGAAGAGCAGGATCTGGAGTCGTTTCTGGCCACCCAGCAGTGGGACGCGGCGGCGCTGCTGGCGCAAGCGCGAAGCTTGCTGCAGGCGCAGGCGCCGGCGGCCACCGTCTACGCGTTCCGGCAGCACGTGGGCTTCTTCGGCCACAACGCGCCGGCCTATGCATCGCTGCCCGTGGTCCGGGGCGAGACCACGCCTCAGGGGTATCCGCAAGGCTGGGACGACCCGCCCATCTCCATCGCCCGGCGCGGCACCGATCAAGGCTTCTACTCGTCCGAAGGCCCCGCGGACGTCTGGCTGGAGCGGGAGGTGCCGGAGGTGACGGCCGGAAGCTGGACGGTCTTCCGTTCGGCCACCGACGACGGCGAGACGCTGACGCCGTTCCCCATCGAGAGCGTCACGCCGGGCAGCCGGGCCGACTTCGCCCTCAGCGGCAAATCCACCGGCCTGGGGCTCACCTTGCCCGCGGTCAAAAGGCGCGCGGTGCAAGAGGGCAGGCTGTCGCACCAGCTCAATCCGTTGTTGGCCATGCCGCTGCGCAGGACGACCGCCTATGTGCAGTCCGTGCCGCTGCCGCTCTCGACGCTGCCCTTCGATGCTCCGCTGGAAGCAGCGGGCGCGGGCGCCTCGTCGCTGACGCTGGATCGCATGGTGCTGGGGCTCGCCGTGGGACAGGCCGTCCTCGTCTCGGGCAGCGAAGCGGGCGATGCGTCCGTGGCCGCGACGGGCGTGTCGCGCAGCGAGGTGGCGCTGCTCGGACGGATCACCCACGCGGGCGGCCTGACCACCTTGGGCTTCACCCGCCCGCTCACCTATCGCTACCTGCGCTCGACCGTCGCCATCAACGCCAACGTCGTCCAGGCCACCAACGGCGAGACCGTGCCGCGCGAGGTGATGGGCAGCGGAGACGGCGCGCAGCCCAACCAGCGCTTCGTGCTCAAGAAGCCCGCGCTCACCTATACGGCGGCCGCGACTCCCAGCGGCGCCGCCAGCACGCTCACGGTGAGGGTCGACGGCGTGGCCTGGGACGAAGAACCCACGCTCTACGGCCTTGGACAGCGCGACCGCGCCTACGTCCTGCGCAACGCGGACGACGGCACCACCACGGTCATCTTCGGCGACGGCGTGCAGGGTGCGCGGCTGCCCAGCGGCCGGGAGAACCTCACCGCCACCTATCGCACCGGCATCGGCCTCGCAGGCGAGGTCTCGGCCGGCAAGCTGACCATCCTGCCCGCGCGGCCCCTGGGCCTCCGCGGCGTGACGAACCCGCTGGACGCGGCGGGGGCAGCGGCTCCCGAGACGCTGGACGGCGCCCGCGCCAACGCGCCCCGCGCCGTGCTCACGCTCGACCGCATCGTCTCGCTGGACGACTACGAAAACTTCGCGGCGGGCTTCGCCGGCATCGGCAAGGCGCAGGCGGTGGCGATCTGGAGCGGGCGCACGCGGCTCGTCCACCTGACGGTCGCGGGCAACGGCGGAGACGCCATCGCCACTTCGTCGCCGCTCTTCCAGAAGCTGACGGAGGCGATGGCCGGGCTGAGCGACGGCCAGCACCTGCCGCTGATCAGCTCATACCTGCCGCGGCGGTTTCATCTCGCGGCGACGCTGGCGGTGGACCCGGCGTTCGAGCTCGCGACGGTGCACGCGGCGGCGCTTCTGGCGTTGAGCGGAGCCTTCGCGTTCGAGCAGCGCGCGTTCGGCCAGGCGGTGACGGAGGTCGAGATCATCGCGCTCTTGCAGAGCACGCCGGGCGTCGTCTTCGTCAAGATCGACCGGCTCTTCTCCGGCCCCGCTCCCGGTCCGGGCGTGCAGCCCGCTAGCGTCTTGCCGGTCCGGGTCGCGCACTGGGAGGCCGGCGCGGGCATCGTCCCCGCCGAGCTGCTCTTGCCGGCGGCGTCGGGAATTTCGCTGGTGGAGGTGCGGCCATGAGCGAATTCGGCAACGGCCGGCTCTGGCAGCTCCTGCCCGAGATCCACCGCATCCGCGACGTCGAGGCAGGCTCGCCGCTGCGGGCGCTGCTCGGGGTCATCGAGACCCAGGTCTCCGCGGTGGAGCAGGACATCGATCGCCTCTACCAGAACTGGTTCATCGAGACCTGCGAGGAGTGGGTGGTGCCCTACGTGGGCGATCTGCTGGCGGTGCGCGGCCTGCAGCCCATCGCCGCGGCCGGCTTCAGCCAGCGTCCGTACGTCGCCAACACGCTGCGCTACCGGCGCCGCAAGGGTACGCGCGCGGTGCTGGAGCAGCTCGCCAACGACGCCGCCGGGTGGCCCGCCGTCGCGGTGGAGTTCTTCCAGCTGCTCTCCACCACGCAGCACCTGAGCCACCTGCGCCCCGGCAATCTGCGCACGCCGGATCTGCGCGACGCCGGAGCGCTCGAGCTCTTGGGCGGCCCGTTCGAGAGCGCTTCACGCACCGCGGAGGTCCGCCCCGGCTCGCGCGGCGGAAAGTACAACCTGCCCGGCGTCGGCATCTTCCTCTTCCGGCTGGAGCCGTTCGCCGCGGCCAACACCGTCGCGGCCCCGGCCAGCGCGCTGGAGGGAGCGGCGGGCCTCTTCCGCTTCAGCCCGCTGGGCCGCGATCTGCCGCTCTTCAACCGCCGCCGCACGGCCGTGGATGAGGGCGAGACTCCGCGCGAGTCGACGCTGCCCGGCCCGCTGCGCAGGCGCGCCATCTACGACGATCTCGAGACGCTGCGGCAGGCCATCGCCGCGGGCCGCGCTCCCGAGCCGGCGTACTTCGATGCCGAGCCGGTCTTGGAGCTCGCCATTGCCGGCGCGCCCGTCCCGGCGGCGGAGATCGTCTGCTGCGATCTGAGCGATTGGAAGCGCCCGCCTGCGACGCTCTCGTATCCCGGTCCCGACGGAGCGGCCGTCGATCTGCCCATCCGGGCGGCCGTCGATCCGGTGTTGGGGCGCATCTCTTTCCGCACCGCGGACGCGCCGCCTCAGCTGCTCTGCAGCTACTCCGCGGGGTTCAGCGCGCGCATCGGCGGCGGACCTTACGAGCGCGAGAGCACGCTGACGGCGCTGGCCGGCAGGAAGCTCTATCCGGTGAGCGGCGGCGGGGCGGCATTGACCGATGCGCTGGCGAGCTGGAGCGTCGATGAGCCGCCCGGCGCGGTCCTCGAGATCTCCGACTCGTTGGACTATGCCATCACGGACTTCGCCGTTCCGCTCGGGCTTTCCCTCGAGATCCGCGCCGCCGACGGCGAGCGGCCGCTCTTGCGGGCCGCGGACCCGGTGGTGCCCTGGACCATCGATCTGGGCGACCGCACCTCGCTGGCCTTCGACGGGCTGCTGCTGGCGGCCGGGGTGCAGCTGACCGTCGACGGTCAGGCCTCCTGCGCGCTGCGCGACACCACGCTCTTGCCCGGGAGATCGCTGCGGCTCGGCGGCGCGCCCGTTCTGCCCGACGCCGTCAGCCTCGCGCTCACCCTCGCCTCCGGGCAGGCCAACATCTCGCTCGAGCGCACCATCTGCGGCCGCATCGCGCTGCCGCTCGATCGCGACGCCGTCACCTTGACGGCCGCCGACTGCATCATCGACGGCGCGGGCGGCGCACCACCGGCGCTCACCGCTGGAGATGTTTCGCTGCAACGCACCACCGTCTTTGGCGCCACCACCGCCGAGCAGTTCTCGCTGGCCAGCGACTGCCTCTTCACCGGCCAGGTGCAGACCGCGCTGACGCAAGCGGGCTGCATCCGCTTCAGCGCGGCGCCCGACGGCTCGCGTTTGCCCAAGCGCTTCCACTGCCAGCCCGATCTGGCCCTCGCGGCGGCGCCCGCGGCGGAGCGAGCGGCGACGCTGACGCGGCTCGACCCCTGCTTCACCTCCGAGCGGTACGGGGATCCGGGCTACGCGCAGCTCACCGCCGCCACCGCGCCGGAGCTGCGCACGGGCGCCAGCGACGGCAGCGAGATGGGCGCCTTTCAGCTGCTCCACCAGCCGCAGCGCGCCGCGAACCTGGCGGCGGGAATCGACGAATACCTCCGCTACGGGCTGGAGGCGGCTTTCTTCTACGTGACGTGATGTTCGATTGGGGGGTTCCATGAAGGGCGATTTCAGCCGCAATTCGTTCGACGCGCGCCGGCATTTCAGCGGCGTGCGGATGCAGCAAGGCAGGGTCCAGCTCGACGCGGACTGGAACGAGCAGCTCGATATCCAGGCCCACCGCGATCGCGCTGCCGCCGCCGACACCATCGGCCGGGCGGGCGCGCCCAAGGTGGGCGGGGGCTTCCAGGTGATCCTCGCGCCGGACGGCGCCGATCTGCTGCTGCTGCCCGGGCGCTTCTACCTCGACGGGCTCCTGGTCGAATTGGAGGGAGCGCCCATCGCGGTGCTCTCGACGCCGGCAGCCAAGCAGGCGCGCGTCCCGGTGGTGGCGGCGCTCTCGCTCGCGGCCGGACAGTGGCTCGAAGCGGCGGCCGAAGGTCAGCAGGCGCGCTACGTGAAGATCACCGGCGTGGCCGCCGACGGCACGCTAACGCTCTCCAGCGACATCGCCGCCTTGGGCGCCGGCGCGACGCTGCGGCTGCTCGGCAGCTATCTCGCGCAGCCGGACCTGCCCGCGCCGCCCGCGCTCTCGTTCGTCGACGGCAGCCTCGTCGTCTACCTGGACGTCTGGGAGCGGCACGTTGGAGGCGTCGAGGATCCCACCATCCTCGAACCCGCGCTGGGCGGGCCCGACACGACAACCCGCACCCGCACGGTGTGGCAAGCGAAGGTGTTGCAGGTGGCCGGATCGGTGGATTGCGGCACCTCCATTCCCCAGCTGGACGCGCTGACGGCGCCCTCGACCGGCATGCTGAGCGCCCGCGCCTTGGCGGCCGACGACGACAGCGACCCTTGCGTCATCCCCACGCGCGCCGGCTTCCGCAGGCTGGAGAACCAGCTCTACCGGGTCGAGGTGCACGAGCCGGGCAACCTGGGAGCGGCGACCTTCAAGTGGAGCCGCGACAACGGCTCGCTGGCCGCACCCTGGATCGCCACCGCGGGCGACGTGCTCACGCTCGGGCCGGTCGGGCACGACGCGGCCCTGGACCTGACGCCGGGTCAATGGATCGAGCTGAGCGACGACTCGAGCGACCTGCTGGGCAGCGCGGGCACGCTGGCGCGGATGACGCTGGTCGAGGGCTCGTCCATCACCATCGACCCTGCCACCATCGACGGACCAGCGCTCGCGACCTACACCGGCACGAACGCGAAGGCGCGCCGCTGGGACTCCGCCGGAGAGCTGCCGGTGGACCTGGGCGATGCCGCCGACGACCTCTTCCTGGCCCTCGAGGATGGCGTCCAGATCAAGTTCGAGGAGGGCAGCTACCGCACGGGCGATTACTGGACCATTCCGGCGCGCACCATCACCACCGACGTCGAGTGGCCCAAGGACGCCGCCGGCGATCCGCTGCCCAGGCTGGCCGAAGGCATCAAGCACCACTACGCGCGCCTCGCGGTCGCGTTCACCCAGACCAGCAGCGGCGGCAAGAGCACCGTGCTCACCGACTGCCGGCTGCCGTTTCCGCCGCTCACCGCCATCACCGCCTCGGACGTGTCGGTCTCCAGCACCTGCGGGCTCCTCGCCGACGCGAAGACCGTGCAGAACGCCATCGATCTGCTCTGCGAGGAGAAGGACCTTCGCTTCCACAACAAGCACCTGCACGGCTGGGGAATCGTCTGTGGCCTGGAGGTGACCTGCGGCCCCGACACGGCGCAGAAGAACGGACAGACGTTCCACGACCGCGTCACCGTCCAGAACGGCTACGCCATCGACTCGAGCGGCGTCGACATCCTGGTCGACACCGCCGACGCGAAGGGCAACGGCATCGGAGACGTGGTCGCCATCCTGGACATGATGCGGAAGGCGGGCCTGCTCGCCGATGCGAAGAACCCCGGCCAGTTCCTCGACGGCGAGGTGTGCCTCACGCTCAAGGGCGGCGCCACCGCGGCGGACCGCTACGCACTGGAGCCGTACGATCCCAGCGCCGACAAGTTTGCCGACATCTTCAAAGACACTCTCTGGACCGACTTCTGGAAAGACGCCGTGCAGCCGCTGGTCGACGCGTTCAAGGCCGAGTTCACCGCCCCGGACGGAACGCTGGTCGGCCCGACCGCCGAGCACCTGATCACCTTCCTCAACCTCTTCGCGCAGCTCCTCTTCCCCGCCAGCGGCAGCCACATCTACGTGTCGCCCAAGGAAGACCAGATCCTGCGCGACTTCTACGTCCGGCTGCGCGGGCTGCTGCAGAGCAAGACCTTCTGCGCCATGTTCGACTCGCCGCGGGCGCGGCAGATGCCGGCGTACGACATTCTCAACCTCGCGGCGGCCGACACGAAGCCGTCCACGCTCTTCACCAAGGCGACGCATTCGCGGCTGCGGGTCAACCCGGCGGGCACCTTCGGCTGCTCCACGGGCGGCGGCACCACCATCAACATCTACGACCTGCTGTACGACCCGCCGACCGTGGCCGCGGACGGAACGCTGACGTTTCCCGAGGCGCACGAGAAGCTCATCGCCCAGCTCGATTTCCCCACCGCGGGCGCCAGCGTGCAGGATGTCGCCTTCTCCAAGGACGGAAGCAAGCTCTACGCGCTGGCCATCCAGAACGGAAAGGACTCGCTCTTCGCCATCGCGGACTTCAGCACGCCCTCCAAGCCGGTCTGGCCGGGCACCGTCAGCGTGGTCTGCGATACGCCGCTCGTGACGCTGGGCTACAGCGTCAAGCTGGACAAGCTCTATGCGGTGGGCCGCGGCAAGGGGCTCTTCTTCATCGACCCGACGAAGATCGTCCCCAACCAGCCCAACGAGCTCGGGGCCGACTTCAACGCCGTGGGCCACCTGACCATCCTCGACGTCGCGGCCACCAGCTACGCCTATCTCACGGTCGCGGCCGGGACGACGGTCAGCACGACGTACACGCAGATCGTGCGGCAGAACCTCAACAACCCGGCGGATCGGTTCGTCTACGACCTGACCCTCAACCAGAACAACAAGAGCGGCAGCGACGACCTGGTGGTGTCGGCCGGATTCCAGGGAAAGAATCCGCGGCTCTACGTGATCGGCACCCCGGGCGGCGGGCAGACCAACAAGCAGCTCTTGCGCTACGACCCCGTCGCCACCGCCGCCGGGCCGGCAGCGCAGGTGCTCGATCTGGGCGACAACTCCGGGTATCGCCTCGCCGTCAACTCACTCACCGGCCGGCTGCTGCTGGTGGACATCGACACCTCGCTGCTGAAGACGGTGAGCATGCTCGACGTCGACATCCTGGATGCGTACCAGCACCCGGTGCAGATCGCGCCCAGCGCCATCGCCGTCGATCAGGCTTCGGCCAACGTCTTCGTGCTCAACTTCCTCACCATCAGTCACATCCCGGCGAAGTATCTCGCCGGCGCGCCGCTGGCGACGGCCGCGGTCGATCTGGGGAGGCTGAGCGCCTACCGGACGGCGGTGCTGCAGGCCTTCTTCGATCTGCTGGGCGGCCTCTTGCAGTACCTCAAGGATGCCTTCTGCGATCACCTGCTCATCAACTGCCCGAGCGACGAGCCGCGGACCATCTATCTGGCCTGCCTGATGATCAAGGACCAGCAGATCTACAAGATCTGCAATTTCTCCAAGCGCAAGTACGTGCACAGCTTCCCGGCGGTGGAGTACTGGATGTCGGCGCTGCCGCTGCTGCCGCTCTTGAAGCAGGGCGTGGCCACCTTCTGCTGCTCGGTGCTGACGCCCTGGTTCTCGCAGAAGCAGGGGCCGGACGGCACGGGCAAGGATCTCTTCAGCGCCTCGCAGGGCGTGAACAGCGTCTCCTTCTTCAGGCAACAGGACTTCAAGGGAATGCTGCAGACCAACGGCCTCGACAAGCTGTCGCTGTTGAGCGCGGGAATGGGCAGCTGGCTGCAGAGCGTCGTCTCGGTGCCCCACGCGCCGGCTCCTCCGGCCGCGCCGCCCGCGGCGACCTCCGGCGAGATCATCCACCAGCCCGTCGAGGTGGCCACCGGCACGCTGCAGGCGAAGCAGATCGAGGTGGTATCGACAGAGCCGTTCGATCCCAGCCGCATCGGCTCGGTGGTCCTGGCGCCAACCCAGCTGCAGCCGGGAGATCGCGTCACGCTGCTCACCGACAGCGCCGGGCGGGTGGTGGGGTACGAGCGGGCGCCGGTGAGCCTGGTCTCCATGAACCAACAGCTCACCCAGATGAAGACCGACGCCAACGCCGCCCTGGCCGCGCGCGACGCGCAGCTCTTGCAGCTCAAGACCAACCTCGACGCCATGAACGTCGCGCACGAGCAGGCGCTGGCGACGCGGGACAAGCAGATCACGGCGCTGGCGACCCGGCTCGACAAATTGAACATCCAACCGAAATAGACCTCTCATGAGCGTGCAAACCGCGGCAGTGGAAGCCGGTGTCCGAGCCTCGAAGGCGGTTCCGCGGCTGGCCATCGGCAGGCGCGACGATCCGCTGGAGCGCGAGGCGGATCGCGCGGCGGACGCGGCCATGCGCGGCCCGGTGGCTCCCCTGGCCGGCGCCGCGGGCACGCTGGTGCAGCGCAAGTGCGACGGATGCGAAGCCGAGGACGAGGTGAAGCTCAGCCGGAAGGCCGACGCCGCGCTGCCCACTCCCGCGGGCTTCGCTCCGGCGTCGGTGGCGGAAGGCTTGCGCGCAGGCTCGGGGCGCGCGCTCGACGGCGGCACGCGCTCGTTCTTCGAAAGCAGGTACGGACACAGCTTCGCAAACGTGCGCGTCCACGCGGACTCGCGCGCGGACGCGATGGCGCGCGCCACCGCCGCGAAGGCCTTCACCGTGGGGAACGACATCGTCTTCGCCGCCGGACAGTTCACTCCGCAAACCGCCGCCGGCAAGAGGCTCCTGGCGCACGAGCTCGCGCACGTGGTGCAGCAGTCGGGCAGCCACTCCCTGCTGCAGAGGGCCGAGAACGACACCATTCCGGGCTGCGCCGCGCTGACCGACACCGAGACCGTCGTCGACACCCGCATCAACGCGGCGTTGGCCAGCGCGCGGGCCACCGCCGGCAGCCCGCCCACGGGCATCGCGGTGGCGCGCAACATACGCGCGGGCATCGGAGAGGACTCGAGCGGCAGCCCCGGCCGCTCCAACATCGAGGTCTGGGCCGACTCGCTCCCCGCGACCCAGGCCTCGCTGCCCGCGCAGTCGGCGACGAAGTACGCGGGCGTCACCTACGTGCTCTGGTCGACGGGGTTCCGCATCCTCAACCCGACCATGAAGGTGCACGGCATCTGCATCGGCAGCGACAAGCTGGGACACTTCTTCCAGCAAGGATGGACCTATGCGGCCACCGCCGGCGGAAGCGGAGGAACAGCCGCCGCGGAGGAGCAGAGCGAGCGGTCGGAAGGAGGCGGCTTCGGGCTTGCCACCACGGGCGTCTTCTCCAACGCGGACCAGGAGGCAAATCGCCAGGGCAGCAAGTTCTACAACGACCTGGTCGCCGCTCCGGGCATGACCTTCTCCATTGCCCGCTACATCTCCTCGCGCTGGAGCGAGGTGGACAACTCGAACTTCTACGAGGACTCGACCGGGCACCAGGTGTGGGCCAACGTCTTGACGGCTTCCTGGACCGGCGACTCCTGGCGGGGAGTGCCGTTCCAGAGCGATCCGTTGACCATGATGTTGAGCGCGACCACGGGCGGCGCGGTGACCGGCACGCTCATGCAGGGAAGCATGCCTTCT
>DATBAA010000286.1:0-6518 GCA_036271755.1 Myxococcales bacterium
CTACAAAGTCGAGGGGCGCGACCACGACACCGACGGCTGGCTCGAGGTGCTGCTGCGCTGGCTCGAGCGCTATCCGATCGTCTCCATCGAAGACCCGGTGGCCGAGGACGACGCCAACGGCATGCGCGCCTTCACGGCCGCGGCCGGCAAGAAGATCCAGGTCATCGGCGACGACTTCCTGGTCACCAACGCCCAGCGCGTCCGCGACGCTGCAGCCGCCGGGCAGTGCAACGCGGTGCTGATCAAACCCAACCAGGCCGGAACCGTCACCGAGACGCGCGAGGCGCTGGAGGCCGGCCGCGCGCTGGGCTGGGGAACCATCGTCTCGGCGCGCTCGGGCGAGAGCGAAGACGTGGCCATCTCGCACCTCGCGACGGGCTGGAACGCGGGGCAGCTCAAGGTGGGCTCGTTCGCTCGCTCGGAGCGGATGGCCAAGTGGAACGAGTGCCTGCGCATCGAAGAGTCGCTCGGCGGTGCCGCGCGCTTCGCGGGCCGCGCCGCGCTGCCGGTCTCTACTTGACGTCGAGGATGGCGCGCAGAAGCCGCTTCTGCTCCGCTTCGATGCTGTTCACGTCCTCGTCCAGCTTCGGCGTGAACCAGCCCGGGCCCGGCGGCGCGCTGTAGAGCTCGCGGTTCAGCGCCACCGTGACATCGCCCTTCGGTGAAACCGTCACCATCAGCGCGCCGCGCGATTGGCAGAGAAACCCCGCGCACTCCATGGTCTCGGTCGGCCGGGTCTGGGTGGTCAGCACGCCCGCGGCGGGGTCCTGCGCCTCGACCGTCCAGCCCTCTTTCTGCAAGACCTGCACGGCGTTGGCGAAGACGCGCTCCCGCTCGGACGGCTGGATGTGCGCGGTCGCGTCCTGCCGCTGCACCATCGCCCCGGTCGTGTTGCAGGAGATGAGCGCGAGCAGCACCAGGGGAGTGGCTTTCATAGAGCGATGATACCATTTCCCCTGAGGCTGAACGGAATCACATACCCGAATAGAAGAACTCTTCGCGGACGATCTTGCCGTTCTCGACCGTGAACAAGCCTACCTCGTCCATGGTCATGCGCTTGCCGCTGGGCTTGTTGGTGACTTCGTAGAGGAAGCGAACCGTGAAGCGGTTGTCGTGCGGATAGGGCCCGAAGATTTCTGCTTTGTGGACGGTGTGATTGTCCTGCCACCACTTGCTCTTGGCGTGGATGCCTTCCACGCCTTTGGTCGTGCGGTCGGTGCCCGGCATGGCCATCGCTTCCACGCTGACGCAGTCGGGCGCGAACATGGTGTCGACGATCTCCTTGTTCTTGCCTTCCTTGACGAGCGCAACGTACTTCGCGGCAATTTCAGCGGCGGTCATGACGGCTCCTGGGTTGAAGGAGCCTCAATGGTAGGCTTCGCGGTCGAAGCCTCAAGCGAATCTTGCCGCGCGAGCTTCTTTCCTGCCACTTGCTGACGAACCAAGGCAGCTCGGTGACGAGCTGCCGGTCGATCACGGGACGGACGTCCAGCTTCATCATCGGGAGCGAATTCTGTCCGTCTCGAGGAGCGCCGTCTTCAGCGAGGCGCAACGGCGAGGATCGACGGAGCGTCGCGCGAGATCGCGGCCCCACCCCTGCGCGGCGTCTCTGAGATTGGTTTGATTTACCTTGCCCTTGTAATCCGTCTTCTCATCGACCGGGCCCTTCGAATAGAGGAAGATCCAAGTCTCCAGGTTTCGCCGCGGAATCCAGTGGGCGACTTCTTCTCGCTTGCCGCGCCCCACCTGTCAGACGAGCAGCTTGCGCCGGTCGCGAGTTCTCTGCGTGCGAACTTCCGCTGCGTAGTTTTCGCGGACAAATTGGTCGCCGGCGCCACCAGGATTTATCCGGGGTTCGAAGAGGCGGCGATTCCAGCCCAGCCGCATCAATGCATGCCGCGCGAAATCGTAGTCTTCGATGCCTTCGCAGAGGATGATGATGCGAGCCCTACGGCTACTCACCGAGCCAACCCCGCGACAACAGCTCCGCGACGGGAATTCCATCATCGCCCGGGCGAATCGCGACTCTCGTCGTTGCGGTGGCTCGGGCTCCGTGCCTCTCAAACCAGACACCATGCTTCGACGCAAGCAGGTTAGCGACTCTGGGATGATGGGAGATCATCAGGATCTGCGCACCCGTCTCCTCGGCGGTGTCGCGCAGCTCGTCCAGCCACGGCTGGATCTCTGGGAGCGCCACGAAGTTGTCCGGCTCGTCGATGCAAAGCGTCTTCCCTTGCCGCACGACGTGATGGAGCAGCGTGTACAGCGCCACCAGCATCCTTTGGCCATCCGAGATCTCATCGAATGCGAACGTCGGCGGTTCGTCAGAGGCGCGGTGCCTCGTTCGAAACAGCAAGCGCAGAGTTCGAGTGCGCGCGGTCTCGCGAGAGACGGTGAAGCCTGTGAAGCCGTCGAGCACGGGCCGCAGGCTCTTGACGATGCGGCTAACGACCTTCGGCTTTTCGAGCAGGAGATCAGTAAACCAGCCGGTAAAGTTCGAAAGGTCGCTCTCGAGCCAGGCATAGGCTTCGTTCCGCGTCACCGCCGACATTTTCTGCGGCACTGGCCGGATGACCCACAGTCCGCGAATCTCTTCCGCGAACCTGGCGAGCCGTCGTGAAGCCATGGCCGGCAATGCCGCCAAGGGAGATTGACCGCCGGCGAACGGGTACCGGAATTCGATGGAATCCGCGTCCCTGATCAACACCTCCTCGCCTTTGAAGACGAGGAGAGGCTTGCCGTCGACGTGCACGATCTCTTCGAGAATCCGCGCGTGGCCGCGCCGATCATGCGCGAGCACGAGCGAGTAGTCATACGACTCGTCGCCGATTCTCAGCCCCAGTTCGAAGCGCTGCCGGACGTCGGAGGAACGGTCGCGAGTGACATCTTCTTGAGGGAACAGCGCTTCGAGCGCGCCGCGGCCGCCGATGTGCCGGACCAGCGCGTGGATGACTTCGAACAGGGTCGATTTACCCGACCCGTTTGCTCCCAGAATCAGGTTGAAAGCGGCCGGCTGAAATTCAAAATTCTCGAAGCATTTGTAGTTGTCGACGAAGAGGCGAGTCAACATGACAGTACCTCCGCACGGGCGCCGACGTCAGTCAAGAAAGGCATCGGTGGGCCGCCAACGGCCCTCAGGGAATGGTCACGACCGTCAGGTCGCGTTTGGCGACGCACTGGCAGGCCAGGCGCTTGCCGTTCTTGTAGGCCATGCGGTGGAAGATCTTCTCGCGCCAGGTCGCCGGCGAGACTGAGTCCGGCGAAGAGCGCAGGAACACCGCGCAGCCCATGCCGACGCAGCGGCCCTCTCCCGGGCAAGGCCGCGTCGCCGCGAAGCCGCGCTGGAGCACGATGCCCGCCTTTTGCGCCGCGTGCCAGATGGTCTGGCCTTCGGGCACGTCTACCGTCACCGATTCCATTTCGAACGAGATCTTGGGCATACGCGGGCGCTGTCTTACAGGCGCAAGCGGTAGCCGCGCAACAGGCGGTCCTCGATCTTCTCCACCAGCGTCACCAGATCGCGCCGCTTGAACTTGCCTTTTGCGTGCTCCTGGAAGGCCAGCGCGGAGTCGACGAAGTAGCGGGTGAGGAAGTGCGCGGTCTGTTCTTCGAGCGCGTCGGGCAGGAGCTCGTGGAACTGCTGGCTCTTGCAGAACTGGTCGATGCGCTCGTACTCGCGCAGCATCTCCTGCCGGGCCAGCTCGCAGGCCACGCGGTAGGTCTCGAGCGGCGGCTTGGAAGGGCGCGCCAGCACCTGCGCGTAGTGGGCTCGCAGCGCATCGTCCACCCACTCGATGCCGGGCGGCGGGAAGTCGCGCACGTCCTTGGCCAGCGCGTCGGCGATCTGGCCCAGGACGTAGTCCGCCAGGTCCTGCGGCTTCTGATCGAGGATGCGCTCCCAGCGGTTCACGGTGCTCCCGGTTTGCCGGGCCGAGCATAGACGACAACCTGCGGGACGCCGTCCAGATAGAGGCCGGTGGCGGGGCGCTGGGTGCCGTAGGCGTTCCAGGTCTCGGGCTCGTAGTCGCGGAACTCGCGGTGCCACTGCAGCGCCGCGTAGTCCGACTGCTCGGGTGACTGCGCGTAGCGGATGTCGCCGCGGAGCAGGCCCATGGCGACATAGGTTCGATAACTCTCGAAGTTCACCTCGTGGAAGAAGACGCGCGAGGCGGGCGGGCAGTGCTCGTTGAGCCAGGGCAGGACCGCGGTGACGTTGTTCGACCAGTATTGCCGCTGCATTCCCAGCTGGGCCGCGCCGGGAATGTCGCCGGCCAGCTCGCCATACGCGCTGGTGCCGTACGGATGGACGTGGGCGATCTGCCAGACGCCCGGCAGCAGCACCGCCGCCGAGACGGCGACCAGAAGTCGCTTCGACGGCGCGATCGAGACCAGCAGTGCGGCCGCTTCGGGGCACAAGAGAGCGACGAAGCCGAGCCAATGCTTGATGCCGCCAAAGATGGGCGTGGTGGTGAGCAAGAACGGCAGCAGCGCGGCGCCGGCCAGCGCCAGCTCCAGCAGGCGTTGCGGGCTCAAACGCTTTCTGAAGAAGCCGATCAGCAGCGCAATGCCGGCGGCGGCCAGCAGCACGACGAGCGGCAGCGGCAGCACCAGCGCGTCCACCACCAGCGGGTACCAGATGGGGAAGGGCGGCGCGCGCAGGACCTGGCCGAAGTACCACCAGGCGTAATGGACGTGATGCAGGTGGAAGGCGACCCAGGCTTGCAAGTGCCGGACAGGGTCGTGCCAGAGCAGCGGCCAGGCCGCGAAGAGGACCAGCGGCGAGAGCAGAATGTAAGGCAGCGTCAGCAGGGCCTTGCGGCGCTGCGGCAGGAAGAGCGCGTGGACGAGCAGCACCGGCGGCAGGAACCAGGCGTTGTGCTTCACCGCCAGTGAAACGCCATAGATGAAGCCGAACCAGAGCTTCGGGCCGCGAGTCTTGGATTCAATGGCTTGGATCCAAGCCACGCCAACGCCGGCCCAGAGCGCGCAGATGGGAATGTCGAAGCAGGCGAGGTGGCCGTGGAAGAACGTCCCTTCGGCGCACCAGAAGAGCAGCGGAGCCAGGATTGCCGCCTCGCGGGAGCGCGAGGCGCCCAGGAGACACAACCAATAAGAGAGCAATCCGGCGAAGGCGAAGGCCGGCAGCCGCCACGCCAAGGCGTCGGGCAGCGCATGCGTCCAGGTGGTGAAGATCAGGTGCGATAGGGCGAAGAGCAGCTTGGTCAGCCCCGGATGCTCGAAGTTATACGACCAATACTTTTCGGTCTGGGCGATGGCCTGCAGGGGAGACGAGAGCAAGAGGCGCAGCCAGGCTTCGTAGCTCTGCGCGGCGGTGAAGTAGTAGCCCTCGTCGCGGGTGAAGCCGACCGAAGCCTGCGTCAAGGCCATGGCTGCGGCGGTGGCGAGGCCGAGGCTGCGCGCGAGGCCCTTCATTTAGAAGTCCACGCTTGCAGGCAGAAGGGCCGCGCGCCGTCGTGCGACTCGACCGCGAAGCTGAATTCGCGCAAAGGGTCGCCGGCCGGCACGGGCACGTCCAGGCGCCGCCAGCCGGTGCCGTCCCGCTCGGTGCGTGGCACTTGCAACGCTGCCAGCGGGGCGCCGCCGGCGAAGACGTTCACGATGATGGGCGGCTTTCCCGCGTCGTAGGCGCGCTCGCCGATGACTCCCGCGCGGACGTGCAGCATGGCCAGCGCCGGCCCGCGCAAGGTCAGCGTCGAGCCGATGCGAAGCTGCTGGCAGCGGCGCGCGACGTAGTCCACCTCGTGCAGCAGGTTGGTGTCGGTCAACGCGGCGATCTCGGGCGCGTGCAGGTTCCAGGCTTGCAACTGCAGCGCTCCGAAGCGGCGCGGCTCGTTGGCCGGCGTGGCTCCGCGCTCGCGCAGCGCCTTCTCCGGGTTTCCGTAGCGCGGCAGCGAGACGGCCCAGAGCCGGACCACGCCCGGATAGTCGGCGTTGACCAGATCCTCCTCGGCCAGCACCGGCATCGAGTCGATGTAGAGCCGCGACTCTTCCGCCCAGGCCGGCCAGATCTGCGCCGCGTCTCCCAGCCCGGTCTCGGCGCGCAGCACGCCCGCGAGCTCGGCCCAGTCGCCCTCGCGCGGCAGCCGCGAAGAGAGCGTGAGATCGAAGAGCAGCGACCCGGCACCGCAGGCGAGAAGTGCCCAGAAGGCGAGCCGCTTCATAGGCTACTAGCTGCTGCTGCCGAGCTTGATCTTGCGCTCGCTCTTCTCGCGGCAGAAGAGGCAGAGCGCCACCTCGGGATACTGCGTGAACGCGGGCGACCAGCCTACGTGCATGGCGCAGCGCGGATCGAAGCAGTGGTGCAGGTCCCAGAGGTGGCCCACGTAGTGCGCGGCGCGCTTGGCCAGGCCCTGGTCGAGGGGAATTCCTTTGAGCCCAAACGAAGTGGCGATGGCCTTGCCGCCGCCGTACTGCGCGTATCCGTCCACCGGCCCCTGGCCCATGGGGCCGGGCACCACCACCAGCTTGTCGCTGGTCAGGTAGAGGATCTTGTCGTC
>DATBAA010000287.1:0-12878 GCA_036271755.1 Myxococcales bacterium
TGGACCGATTCGGAGATCAGCACCTCGCCGCCGCGGGCGTGAGACTCGATCCGCTGGGCGATGTTCACTGCGTCTCCGATGACGGTGTACTCGAGCCGCTGGGCCGCGCCGAGGTTGCCAGCAACAACCTCGCCGGCGTTGATTCCAATCCCCAGATCGGCAAAGGGCAGGCCCCGCGCGCGCCGCTCGGCCGAGACCTGCGCCGCCGCGGCCTGGATGGCCAGCGCGCAGTTGACGGCCGCCCGCTCCGGCTCGGGCAGCTCGCGCGGCGCTCCCCAGACGCAGAGCGCGGCGTCGCCCATGAACTTGTGCAAGGTGCCGCCGTGGGCCGCGACGCGATCGACCACCACGTCGAAGTAGGCGTTGAGCAGCGCCATCACCTCTTGCGGCGGCAGGCGCTCGGAGATGGCGGTGAACCCGCGCACGTCCAGGAAGAGCACCGTCACTTGCTTCAGATCGCCCGGCAGCGCGAGGTCGCTGGCCTCCGAGAGGATCAGATCGGCGACGTCGCCAGACACGTAGCGGCCCAGCGTACCCTTGAGGCGCTCTCGCTCGCGCAGGCCCTGGGCCATCTCGTCGAAGGCCCGCGCCAGGTCGCCCACCTCGTCCTGCCGCTTGATCGAGGGCGAGCGCGCGTCGAAGTCGCCGCGGCGCAGGCGGCCCATGGCGAAGGAGAGGTCGACCAGCGGCTGCGCGATGCGGCCGGCCAGGAAGAACGCGCTCAAGATGGCGAAGAGCAGCACCGCGCCCAGCACCATGGCGTCGCGGCGCAGCGTCCGGCGCGCCTCGGCGTCGATGGCGCGGCTGGAGAGGCCCAGCTCGATGCGGCCGATGGCGTTCTCGTTGAGGGTGACCAGATTGATGGGCAGCCGCCGCAAGCCAGGAATCTTCGCGGCGACGCGCTCGGCCACGGCCTTGGGCTCGGGCGCGACGTCCGGCGCCAGCTGCTTGAGCAGCTCGGCGTTCACCGACGAGCCGTCCTCGTCCAGGTGGCCCTTCTCGTCGAAGAAGAGCTCGTAGACGATGCCCACGCCCTCGATGCGGCCAGAGGTCAGCGCGCGGACGCGGTCGCGGTCGAAGTGGGCGCCGTCGGACTGCAGGTGGATGGCCAGCGGCAGCGCCGTCTTCACCAGCTGCGTCGCCAGCCGGTCCTGCGTCTTCAGCTTTTGACGCCATGGCAAAATGACCGTGACGAAGGCCACCAGGAGCGTGGCGAGCACGACCAGCGACGCGGCGAAGCCCGCGATGGTGACCCGGAGTGGAATACGGCGCCGCATCGCCCGGATATTCATGCGCGGGCGGAGCTTTACGCAAGTAATGAAGTTGACTTGGTTGCCCAAGTGTCGCTAGGTGCGCAGCCCCATGGCCCGGGACCCCTCGCAAGTGAACAACGAGCTGGTCGCGCTGGTGGGCGAGGCCTCCGGGGCACCCGAGGCCGAGGTCCGCGCGGCGCTTGCTCCGTTGCTTCCGGCCGAGGAGAAGGTCCTGCGGCGCGCCCTGCGCACTGGCGCCGAGGATCTGGGACCCTTCGGCTGGGCAGACCTGGGCCGCGGCGTCGAGCTGCGCGTGGCCCAGGCACGCGAGGTCTCCGGCTATTACCAGCTGCAGGCCGAGCGAGACGCCCTGGCCGCGATGGTGAAGGCGCCGAAAGAAGAACCCGTGCAGCCAAAGCCGGCCGTAAAGGTGCGTGCGCCCGAGCGCAAGCCCGAACCCGTCCGCGCCCTGGTCCAGCGCGAGAAGGTCCAGCGCGAGAAAGCCAAACCAGACACGCGGACACAGGCCGCCAGCAAAAAGCCGCCGAAGGGCGCGGAGGGCCGTGCGCAGGACCTTCTCGGCCTCTTTTCGTACCACCGCGACGCCCCTCTGGTAGCCCGCGCCCTCAAGCTCTCGCTGACCGAGCTGCTGCAAGAGCTGGACGTCCTCAAGATCAAGCGCGCCGCCTTCCGGCTCACCCGCGGCGTCGATGCCGACATGCCGGCCGCCACCTCCCGGCCGGGCGCGGCCAATCCGGTCCGGCGCCGGACGAAGCAGGACGGGGCCGCTCCGAAAGAGGCCGCGAGGCCGTCCGCGAAGGATCTGCAGCAGGCGCAGCTCAAGCAGCTGCTGGGCGAGCTGGGCCCGCGCAGGACCGAGCTGGCCGCGCGGCTGGGCGGCGACGGCGCCCCGCTCTCGGAGGCGGCGCTGCTCGCCCGCTTCCGCGGCGCCGACCTGGAGCGCGAGTTCTCGCTGCGCGAGCGCGACCTGTTGCGCGCTTTGTACAAGAAGCACCGGGGCGTCGAAACCAAGGTGGCCGCCGACCTGCGGGCCGCGGCGCCCGACGTGCGGCGCATCGCCGCTGCCCGGGGCCTCACCCGCGAGCTCGACGGCATGCGCAGCGGCTTTTTGCGCGACGCGCGCCAGAAGAAGTGGCCGCAGGAGCGCATCCTCCAGGTCCTGGACGAGGCCGCGGAGCTGCGCGAATTGGGCCTCTACGAAGAGCTTCTGCGCGAGGTGACGGCCCGCACCGGCGTCATCTGGAAGTCCCTGGCGGGCAAGCCGACGGCTCTGGACCTGCTCGCCCAGAAGTTGCGTCTGGAACGGAAGGACGCACTTCGGCTACAGAGGTTGCTCGACCTGCGTTAAGCTCTACCCCGTGCCTATCTACGAATTCGTTTGCGAAGCTTGTGGCCGCATCGTCGAGCGGCTGCAAAAGGTCAGCGATCCTCCGCCGGACGCTTGCCCTGAATGCGGCGGCAAGATGGCCAAGATCATGAGCCGCAACTCGTTCCAGCTCAAGGGCGGCGGCTGGTACAAAGACCTCTACAGCTCGGGCAGCTCCTCCAGCGGCGGCAGCAGCAAGCCGTCCAGCGACGCCTCCCCGGCCGCCACGCCATCGCCTTCGACCGGCGGCGCCGCCCCGAGCCACGCCGCCAGCAGTCCGGCTCCATCGGCTCCAGCGGCCCCTGCGGCTCCAGCCAAGAAGGACTGAGCGCTCAAAAGCACGCCGTCAGCTCAACATCGCTTGCTCGCCGATTTCGGAGCCTGAGCGAAGAAGCGAGGCGAGCCGCATGGCTCGATCGACGGAGCGGCCGCGGCGGTCGTGCTTCAAGAAGGCGTGGACGTCGATGCCGCGCCGGGCCAGCAAGGACAGCCGCTCTGCCCACTCGTCTATTGCCGCGTCCGACCGGTCGTCGTCGCGGCGGATGCGAATGTAGGTGAAGCCAGCGGTCACTTGCAGCCGCGGAGCGCCCGCGCCGTTGTCGGTCAGCACCAGCGCGGCCTCATGGGCCGACAGGAGCCGCAGCGTGGCCTGGTCGTGCCACGAGGCGTGCTGCAGATCGAAGGCCAGCCGCAGCTCCTGCGGCACTTGATCGAGGAAGATCGAGAGCGCGTGGCGGTCGGCCTTGACCGATTCGGGCACCTGGATGAGCAGCGGCCCCAGATGGTCTTCCAGCGGCTCGACGACATCGAGAAAGCCGCCCAGGACGCGCGCGCCCTTCAGGCCCAGCTCGAAGCCCACCCGGTTGGGTGCCTTGAGGCAGAACTCGAACCCCGGCGGCACCGCAGCCGCCCACGCCGTCACCTGCTCCTGCGTCGGCGTGCGAGTATACGTAGTAGCAATCTCGACCGCGGGCAGCCGCTGCGCATAGAGCGGCAGCAGCTGCGACGCGGTGGCGCCGCGAGGATAGACGCTGCCAACCCACTCGCGATACGCGAACCCGCTCGTCCCCACCTGGGCTTCCGACAACATGCGGACAAGCTAGGCACCGCCGCGCAAGATGTCGCGGCGGCCAGGCAGGCGCTGCCTCTTAAGCCTGAGGTTCGGCGGCGGCAGCCGGAGGCGCCGGGGGCGGCGTCGGCAGGAGCTTCTTGGCCGGAGCGGCCTTCTTGGCCGGGCGCGTGCCCGACTTGGCCGCTTCCGCTTGCCGCTTGGTGCGGGCCTTCCACTGCTTGCGGCGACGCATGATCAACCGCACGTGCTTGCTCTTCGAACGCGCCATCTTGGTGTACCCCTTTGAAAGGGCGCGCACTTTAGAGATTCTTGGGCCTTAGCGCAATCACGAACCGTCACCTTCCGGCTTGGGCAGCGGCAAGGTCATCATTCCCTCGGCTCCCCGGGCAGCGCTCGGCGGAGCCTGCGCCACGCGCGGAGCCTCCGAAACGGGCGCCGGCGCAGGCGGTTTGGGCGGCGCTACGGCCTGGGGCGGCGGGCGCGGGCGCATCTTGAAGGCCGACCGCTCGACGATGTCCTTCACCTCCGCCAGCGGCAGCGCGGGCGCCATGTTGCCGTTGGCGCCGTCCATGTCCCGCGCCATGCAGAGCGAGTTGAGGATGGCCTCTTCGGTGGCCTCGATGGCGGCCTCGTAGATGGGGTTGAGCCGATCGTCGACCAGCACCTTCAAGTGATAGACGAGCTTCTGCGTGGTGCGCGGGATCTTGTTGGCGGTGCTGAAGGCCAGCACGATCTCGCCCGAGCCGTGCGCGGCCATGCTGCCCGCCCGGCCAATGCCCAGCGCCACCCGCTTCGAGACGCGCCCCAGCTGGTGCGAGTTCAACGGCGCGTCCGTCGCCAGCACCGCGATGATGCTGCCGTAGCTGACGGTGCGCTTGGCCACGCTCTGGAACTGCGGCTCGAGCAAGAGGCCGATGGGCATGCCGGCCACGCGCAGGTCGCCCATTCGGCCGAAATTGTTCATCACCAGCACGCCCACCGTGTAGCCGCCCATCACCTGCGGCAGCTTGCGCGAGGCGGTGCCGATGCCGGCCTTGAAGTCGCAGCAGATCATGCCGGTGCCGCCGCCCACCGAGCCTTCGGCGACGGGTCCGCTGATGGCTGTGTTGAGCGCTTCGCGGACGTTGGCCGCCTTCACGTGCCGGCCGGCGACGTCGTTGAGCCACGAGTCGTCGCACTCGCCCACCAGCGGAATGAGCACGTCGTGCTCGTTGCCGATGCCGGGAAACTGCTCGACCATCCACTCGACCGCGGCGTCGCTCACCTGGCCGACGGACAACGTGTTGGTGAGAAAGATGGGCGTCTCGACCAGGCCCCACTCCATCAGCTGGGTCATGCCGCTGACCTCGCCGGCGCCGTTGAGCACGAAGCCGCCGCCGATGACCCGGTCCTCGAAGATGTTCTTCCGGTTGGGCAGGATGGCGGTCACGCCGGTTCGCACCGGACCGCGGCCGCGCTTCAAGGCTCCGGCGCCGCGGATGATGGTCGAGTGGCCCACCAGCACGCCTTCGACGTCGGTGAGCGCGTTCCAGCGGCCAGGCTTGAAGCGGCCCAGCGGCAGCCCGAGCTCCCGGGCGCGGTATCGTTTCTCGGAGTTGCCCGCCACGATCCAGGTCTATCCGGTTGCCGATCGGAACACCATTTCAAGGGCGCGCGTAGGCCTCGATGACGAACGGATCCACCTCGTTGATGTTGCAGGACTCGGTCGACACGATGTAGCGGCCGAGCACGAGGTTGCCCGCCGAAGGAACGACCGCGACGATGCCGGAATCGAAGGGCAGCGTGAGCTTGCACAGCGTCGCGCTGGTGTCGTTCACCGTCCCCAGATACGCGACGCCGGCGGTGCCCGGGTGGCAGAGGCCTGGCTGGGCGTTGAACTGCTGCGTGACGAAGGTGGCGTGGTCGCTGCCGGGGAAATTGAAGATCGAGGCGCCGTTGAAGGTGCTGATCTCCGAGAAGAGGCCGCTGCTGACGACGGCGCCATCGATGACGAAGTCGAGCTTCAGCGGAAACACGCCGCCGCCGGTGGGGCCTGCCATGGAGAAGCTCAGGTCGGCGAGCGCGACGCCGCCGCGCGTGGCGGCCGCCTCGGCCCAGCCGTCGGGGACGCTGAGAAAGTGCGGCCCGGGGGTCGAAGTGGAGGCGCCGCCGATGTCCAGCCAGGGGAGCGCGCCCGGCGTCCAGTTGATGACTGTCCTGAAGTTCGAGACGAGGTCGATCCAGACGAAGTTACCGCTGTCGTCCACCAGATAGATCTCGGAGTTGCCGGAGAAGCTATCGAATTGGACCGCGTTGGCGGCCGCGAGCGCGTGCCCCTGGCCGTCGCTGGACAGCAGCCGGAACCGGGGCGTCCCAGAGGCGATCTGGTTCGCGACCACGTTGCCCGTGGCCGCGTCGAGAATGAAGATGCCGCCGAACGTCGCATCGCCCATCGCCACGGCGACGCGGCCGGTGCCGAGATCGAGGAGGCCGCCGGACGTCGTGGCCGCGTTGTCGTTGGCCGCAAAGAACCTGTTGGCGATGTCGACGCTCCAGCTCGCCTGGCCCGTGGCGGTGTCGAAGCCCGTGACCACCCCGTGGCTGGTGGCCACCAAGGTGCTGCCGGAGATCTTGAAGTCGCCGCCCGGAGCGCTGAACGGTGTCCGGTACCGATCGTTGCCGCTGGAGTCTGCCGAGACGAGCATGGCAGCGGGCGCCGGGGCCTCTTCAGTGGGACGCTGCGCGTATTCGACCCAATAGAGGTTGCCCTGGGCGTCGCTGGTGCCGCGGAAGTCGATCAGGGAAGAGTCCGCGAATGGACGGCTCCAGAGGGGCTGCGGAGGCGTCGCGCAGGGAAGCTCGGCGATGGTGGCCACGCCCGCGTCCGGGGGCGTGCCCGTCGCGGTGCCGCTGTCGGGCGGGCCGGCGTCAACCGGGGTGCCGCTGTCCGGCGTGCCCGTGTCGACTGGAGGGCCACTGTCCGGCGTACCGGCATCGACCGGGGCGCCGCTGTCTGGTGGGCCCGCGTCGACCAGGGCGCCGCCGTCGGGCGTCCCGCCGCCGCTGTCCGGCGTGCCGGTCGGAAGGGTGCTCGGGTTTTGCGCGATGCTCGAGACGTTGGATCCGCCGCAGGCGGCCGCAACAAGGACGATGGCGATGATTGCTCGCATGGCGTGCAAGTTGGCAACGCCTCGGTGGTTTGAAAACCAGCCCGATTGTTTCTCTTTCAAGCCACTTCTTGGGAAAACTTCTTCTCTTTTACGCCGCGGTGGCGGTGCGGACCTCGGCCTGGAAGACGCGGGCGGCGGCATAAGCCAGGCAGAGCTGTACGAGGCCGAACGTACCCAGCGCCGCCGCGAAGCCCGACCGCATCAGGAATTGGAAGATCAGCGAGCCGGCGCCGAAGCCGACGAAGACCGCGAAGGCGTTGAGGCCCATCGCCTGGCCGCGCCGGGGCGGGTCGAGCGTGGTCACGACGCCTGCCATCAGCGGATGCGACATGTCGAAGCCCACCGAGAGCGCGGTGATGACCAGCACCGGAACGGCCAGCGGCGTGACGGGCACCAGCAGCAGCGCGCAGATGGCGGCGACGGCAAAGCCCAGCGGGATGATCCGCTTGCGGCCGTGGCGATCGGCCAGCCTTCCGATCACCGGGCCGAGAAACATTCCGGGCAAGCCGTAGCCCAGGAGCGCCTTGCCGATGCCGGCGTCGTCGAGGCCGTAGCGCTGGAGCAGGTAGTAGCCCAGCCAGGAGAACGTTCCGGAGTGGAAGACGGCGTTGCAGAAGATGAGCGTATACGTCCCGAGCGCACGCGGTACCTGGAGGATGCCCAGGTACCCTTCCGCGATCTGCCGCAGCGTGCGCCGCGCGCCGCCTCCTTTGGCCAGCCACTTTCGCTGCGGAATGACGACGAACATCACCGCCAGGTTGGCCGCGGCCAGCACCATGAACTCGCGCCGCCAGCCCAAGGTCGGGTTGAGCCACGCGCCGAAGGTCGAGCCGAACGAGGTGCCGCCGGCGACCGCGCCGAACATCCAACCCATCGGGCGGCCAAGCTCTTTGTACGGATAGAGATCGCCGATGAGCGCCAGCGCGATGGGCAGGATGCCGCCCGCGCACAGTCCCGCGACGACGCGCATGCCGATCAACGCGGGAAAGGTGCGGACGAAAGGCATTCCGGCGGTGGCGACGGCGAAGAGGAACAGGAGCGTCAGCAGCACGGGGCCGCGGCCCAGGCGGTCGGAGAGCGGGCCGTAGATGAGCGTCGAGCAGCCGTAGGTGAGCATATAGGCCGGAATGACCCAGCCCATCTGCTGGATGCTGACGCCGAACTCCGTGGCCAGCGCGGGGATGAGCGGCGCGACCATGTAGCCGTTGAAGAAGATGAGAAAGACCGCCGCCGCCAGCGGCTTCAAGATCCGATCTTGCGGGGCGCTCATCGAAACTCCTCGCGCACCTGCCGCAGCGTCTCGTTCAGGGCCTCGAGCCGTTGTCGGCCAAAGCTCTTTGCGAACCGCTCGTGAACGCGCCGCCAGCGTTGCTCGGCTTTGTTCGTCAGCTTGCGGCCCTTCGCGGTCAGCGCCGCCTGCCGCGCGACTCCAGAGCCTGTGTCCGCGAGCTTGATGAGGCCGTCTTTCTCCAGCAGCGAAAGGCCGCGATAGAGCGTCGTCCGCTCCATCTCCAATTCGTTCGCCAGCTTCATCAGCGCCACCGGTCCCTGGCGCCGTAAGCGGATGAGGATCGAATACTGCTCCGGCCCGATGCCCAAGGGCTCGAACGCGGCGTCATAGGTCCGCGAGACCACCCGCGCCGCCATCTTCAAGCCGGTGCAAACGCACTGGGAGTCCGTCATGCGTGATGTATCTACATCATTCGCGCCGCGACACAAGCCGCGCCGCCGGCGCATCGCGGTCTACCTTCGGGAGGCGGCGGCGCGCCGGGCGCGGAGCGTCTCGTCGCTGGCCTGGGTGTGGAGGGCCTGCGCGAGGCCGCCGCCGGCGCCGATGATCTCCACCCAGATGTACGAGGCGCAGCCCGGCTGCTGGCCGCTCGGGACGTTCTCGATCTGTTCCAACGAGGCGGGCTCGCGCAGCGTGCACTGCTCGCGCACCAGCTTGCCGGCCTCGTCGAAGACGCGGACCTGCGTGAGCCGATCGGCCGCGGGCTGCTTCATGGTGAAGGCATCGCCGAACTTCGACTTCAGCGCGTCCATCACCTGCGCTTGCAGCGGCCGCTTCGCCTTCGGGTACGCGACGTAGCGATCGACGGCGAGCACGACGGGCGCGCCCGGCGGCAACGAGAGGACAATCTCGAGCTGCTCCTGATCCTCGCCGCTGCCGCGCTTGCCGGTGATCAGGAACGGCGCGTTGCGGCCCTGAAAGCTACCGTCCACGACCTTGATCTCCATGGCCGGGTTGATCTTGCGCAACGCGGCGGTGGCCTCGTCGACGGTCATGCCGGTGCGGATCCCGGCCACGTCCAGGTTGCGCTGGTGCTCATCGGCGGAGGCGGCAGCCGCGGCCATCAGCAGCAGGAGCGCGACTCTCACGGGTTGGCCGGCTTGGCGCTGAGCGGCTCTTCGACCGGGAGATGGCCGTTGCCGTTCTTCTCGCGCGGTTCGCGGGCCTCGCTGCGGCGCTCGCGTTCGCGCTCCTTGTATCTGCGAATCGCGCCCGACAAGATCTCGGCGATGAGGGCGTTGTATTCGATGCCGGCGGCCTTCGCGATCAGCACCAGGTCGCTCCACCCCGGAGTGAGTCCCGGCAACGGATTGCACTCGAGGAAGTAGATCTTCCCCTGCACGTCCATGCGGAAATCGACGCGCGCCACGTCGCGGCAGCCCAGGCCGATGAAGCACTCGCGGGCCGCGCGCTCGAGCGCCCGCAGCTGCGCCGGCTCCAGCACGGCCGGCACGTCGTAGCGGATCTTCGAGGACCAATCCTGCTTGAACTCGAAGGAATAGACGGGGCGGGTCTCGCGCTGGTCGAGAAAGACCACCTCCATGGGCGGCAGGATCTTGGGCCGCCGCTCGCCGAGCATGCCGACGGTGAACTCGCGCCCGCCGATATAGTCCTCCACCAACGCGGGCTGGTCGTATTTGGCGATCATCTTCGTCGCCGCGTCGCGCAGCTCATGCTCGTTCTCGACGACCGAGGTCGCGTGCACGCCCTTCGAGCTGCCCTCGGCCACGGGCTTCACGATCAGCGGAAAGCGAACGTCCTTCGGCAGCCGCTCCTTGCCCGTGGTCATCGTAAAGAAGTTCGGCGTGAGAATGCCGTGCTGGCGGATGATCTTCTTCGCCAACGCTTTATCGAGCGCGATGTTCAATGCGGCAGGATCCGAGCCGGAATAAGGAATGTCGAGCAGCTCTAAAAGCGCCGGAACCTGCGACTCGCGATTGCGGCCCTTGATGCCTTCGGCCATGTTGAAGACCAGATCGGGCTTCAAGGTTTCAATCAAGGTCGGCAGGTCGGGCGTGGCTTCCAAATCGATGACTTCGTGGCCCGCGGCGGCGATGGCCTCGCGCACCGCCTGAATGGTGTGCGGCGCATCGTACTCGGCCTCTTCGTCCCGCGTTCCGTCCAGCGCGGGCTTCACGCGCTTCACGTTGTAGGTGAAGCCTACTCGCAGCGGCCCCTTGCGCGGCGGCCGGCTGCGGGCTTTGCGCGGGTCGGTGACGCCCCAGCGAGCCACCGCGCTCTCGACCACCTTCGCCAGCACGCCGTCCGTGTGCAGCCCTTCCAAAGCCGCGGCGGCATAAATACCCGCGCCCGGCTCCAGCGACGGCAGCGCGTTGATTTCGATGAAGTAGACCTGCCCGTCGTCGGCGACGCGAAAATCGATGCGCCCCAGGTCGCGGATGCCGAGCGCTTTGTAGGTCTTGCGCGCCATCTCTTGCGCGCGCTCGAGGATATGACCGGGAAAGTCGGCCGGGCAGCGGACGTTGACCGCGTTGTAGTTCACCGACTTCAAATCATAATCATAGATGCGATACTTGCGCTTCGAGAGCTCCGCCTCGTCGAAGATGTATTCGACCGGCGTGAGCACCTGCGACGGCGACTTCTCCAGATAGGCGACGGTGAGATCCTTGCCGGGGATATATTCTTCGACGATGACGCCGGCCGGAAACCTGGCCAGCTGCTTCTCCACCAGGGCTTTCAACCGCTGCCGGTCTTCCACCACCGAATCCTGCGTGATGCCTTTGGAAGACCCTTCGAAGTTGGGTTTGACGATCACCGGAAAGCGCCAGCCGTCGGTCTTCAGCTCGGAGAGCTCTTCGATGAACTGGCCTTTGGGAGAGATTACGCCGTGCTCGCGCAGCACCAGCTTCGTCAGCGCTTTGTCGAGCGTGACCGCCAGCACCCAGGCGTCCGAGCCGGTATAGGGAAAGCCCAGCTCGTCGAAGAGCGCGGGGAAGAAGGCTTCGCGAAAGCGGCCGCGCCGGCCCTCGGCCGTGTTGAAGATCATGTCCGGCGCGTAGGCCTCGAGGCGCGCGGCGGTGCGGCTGGCGGGGCCGCTCACCTCGATGCGCTCGACGCGGTGACCAAGGCGCTCCAGCGCGGTGCTCAAGGCTTCGATGGTCTCTCGCGTGTCGAACTCTGCTTCGTCTTCCGAGTCCGTGAGCCGGAGGTTGTGCGTCAGCGCTAGGCGCATGCTTTGTTCTCTCGAGGTTGGCGAGCTGCTCTGGAGGCGAGTGGCGCGGCGGCAGCCGCGGATTTGACGGGCAGACGAGCGACGCGCGCGGTGCCGGCTGCACCGGCTGCGATCGACGCATCGATGACCTGGGTGCCGGCGAAGAGATCGCCCAGGCGGCGCTGGCCCAGATCGCGCGTCAGCGGCATCAGCGCGACCCACGCCTCCACCACGCAGACGCAGGCGAACGCCAGGAGCACGAGCGACAAAGCCTGCCCCATGCACGCCGGAACCAGTCCGAAGAGAAAGAGCCAGTTGCGCAAGATGGATTGCCGCTGCGTGGCGGGCCGGCCGCTGAAGGGCCCCCGGCTTTCGACGACGCGCAAGCCCGCCAGCCGCTTTCCCAGCGAGCGTCCCGGGCCAAAGAGTGAGTCGGAGCAGAGAACCAGGGCCGCGGAGAGGATCACGCCTGCCCAATGATGTCCGCGCGGCACCAGCAGCAGCGGAGCGTATGCCACGCCCAGGTCGATGGCGCGGCCCAGGAGACGGCGGCGCGCATCGGCGGGCGGGTATCGACTCGGAGGCTCTGCGTTATCCATCTTCAGGCGGCTCCTCTACCTGCTTCGTGAAGAGCACGAAAGCCATCGCCGGCCGCTTCGACGACTCGCGCATGGCGAACTGCATTCCTTCGAAGACCCAGCCCCCGCCCGTCCACTCGTTGATGATGCTCTCGAGATTTTCATCCGTCACCGAGCTGGTCTCGACGACCTTCCACGAAGTCATTCATCGAGCCAGCGCGCGGCGTCCATGGCGCTGTAGGTGAGGATGAGGTCTGCCCCTGCCCGCTTGATGCTGGTCAAGATCTCCAGGCAGACGCGCTTCTCTTCGATCCAGCCGTTCTGCGCGGCGGCCTTGAGCATGGAGTATTCGCCCGAGACGTTGTAGGCCGCCACCGGCAGGTTCACGAGGCGCTTCACCTCGGCGATGACGTCCAGGTAGCTGAGCGCCGGCTTGACCATCACCATGTCCGCGCCCTCGCCCACGTCCAGCAAGGCTTCGCGGCGCGCTTCGCGGATGTTGGACGGGTCCATCTGGTAGCCGCGGCGATCGCCCGACGTGGGCGCGCTCTGGGCCGCCTCGCGGAAGGGCCCGTAGAAGCCGCTGGCGTACTTCACCGCGTACGAAAGCACCGGAATGTCCGAGAAGCCTTCCGAGTCGAGACCCGCGCGCAACGCGGCCACGCGGCCGTCCATCATGTCGCTGGGCGCGATGATGTCCGCGCCTGCCTTCGCGTAGGCCACCGCGGCGCGAGCCAACAAGGGCAGCGTGCGATCGTTGGCGACGGCGATATGCCCGCGGGCGTCGCGCTCTAAAGGTCCGCAATGGCCGTGATCGGTGTACTCGCAGAGGCAGACATCGGCCGTCAGGATCATCTCCGGCAGCGCGTCCTTCAGCGCCTTGAAGGCGGTGATGACCGGGCCGGTCTCGTCCCAAGCCGCGGTGCCTTCGCTGTCCTTCGCGTCGGGAATGCCGAAGAGGATGAGGCTGCGCACT
>DATBAA010000288.1:0-2582 GCA_036271755.1 Myxococcales bacterium
ATCCAACGCCAGCTTGTCGCAGAGGCGCGCGAACCGCGTCATCAGGCGTCCCGTCAGCCGCAGGGCCCAGCCGACCACGGGCACCTTCTTGCTGAGCTCCGTCAAATGCTCGGCGCCGGTGTTGATCCAGCGGATGAACCAGGGCGAGGGCGCGCGGCGGTCGCGGTCGATGGACTCCTTCAAGCTCTCGCCCGGCATGCACACCTGGGCATCGTCGAACGCGTCGGCGACGATCCAGTGCAGGCCCCAGATGGCCAGCGCGGCGTTGGAGATGAGGCCGCCCACGACCGGCACGAACTCGTGGACCGCCCAGGCGAAGGGCGCGATGCCGATGGCGACGATGGCCGTCTGCCGCGCGAGCCGCATCAGCAGCATGCCCAGCGGCATCTCGCGCGGGCCGCAGGCGCCGAAGCCCAGCCGCCAGCGGATCATCGCCGCGATGCGCGCGTAGTGGTTGGCAAAGACCACCGAGGGCAGCGGCGCCAGCACGGCGAACGCCCGGTAGAAGTGCTTGAACCAGGTCCAGTGGGCGACCTCGCCCGAGCCTGAGAACGACGCGTAGATGGCGCAGACGATGGCCAAAATGGCGCCGGGGTAGAGCGCCTCCTGCAGCAGCGACGGATCGCCCAGCAAGATGCGCGCCCCCAGGACCGGCTGGGCGAAGCCGTAGAGGACCTGCTCGGTGGGCGATCCCTGCGGCGGCGGCTGCACCTTGCTGAACCCGCGGATGCGCGTCAGCGCGTAGCGCACGAGCCCTTGGCGGCGCATCTCGGCGTCGATGGGCGGCATTGGCGGCAGCAGTGAGGATGACATTTCCACAGCATCTCTACGACGGACCGGCCCGGATATTCCACCATGCTCCGCCAGCGGAGCGGTCTCGCCCTACAGCTCCTTGGAGAGCACGCGGCGCAGCGTCTCGCTGTCGATGTTGCCGCCGGACAGGCAGACGCCTACCGACTTGCCCGCCAGCGTCTCGCGGAGCTTGAGCACGCCGGCCAGACCCGCCGCCGCCGCGCCTTCGGCGAGGTTGTGCGTGGTGCGCAGATACATGCGAAGCGCTTCCGCGATCTCGGCTTCGGTCACCTTGACGAAGCCGCTCAGGCCCTCCATCAGCGGCCCGTAGGTCATGTCGTAGGTGCCGCGCGTGGCGAGGCCGTCGGCGAAGGTGTTGGCGCTGGGCGACACCAGCCGATCCTTGGCGTGCCAGGAGTCGTGCATGGCCGAAGCCTCCGCCGCCTGCACGGCGTAGATCTCCATGCCCGGCCGCATCGCCCGCGCCACCGTCAGCGCTCCCACCGCCTGCGAGCCGCCGCCCACCGCCAGCACCAGCGCGTCGAGCATGGGCTGCTGCGCGATCATCTCCAGCGCCATGGTGGCCGCTCCGGCGATGACCCGGCGGTTGTTGGTGGAGTGCACGAGCGTCATGCCCTGCTCCTGCACCAGCTTGTCGGCTACCTTCACCGCGGCGTCGTAGTCGTTGCCCTTCTCGATGAGCGTCGCGCCCAGGCCGCGCATGGCCTCGTTCTTCTCGGCGCTGTTGCCCTTGGGGACGCAGATGGTGACGGGGATGCGCAGGATCTGTCCGGCCCAGGCCAGCCCCGCGCCGTGATTGCCTCGCGTCGCGCCTACCACGCCGCGCTGGGCCTCGTCGGGGCTGAGCATGGTCATGGCCGAGAGCGCGTTGCGGACCTTGAACGACTGCGTGGGCTGGTGGTTCTCGTGCTTCACGAAGAGCCGGACGTCGTGGCCCACCTCGGCATCGAGCGCGGCGTAGCTCCGCAGCGGCGTCGGGTGCAGCCGCTCCTTGATGCGCGTCCGCGCCTGCAGCACGTCGGCGATGGTGATGGGCCAGCCGGAGGTCGTCACGCGCGGACAATAGCCTCTGGGCCGCTCCTGGCGCGGACTTTCTTCGATCTGGATTTTTGCAGTAAGTGCTACTCGCCCAGGTAGGCTTTGCGGATCTCGGGCGACTTGAGCAGATCGGCGCCGGTTCCGGACTGGACGACTGAGCCGGTTTCGAGGACGTAAGCCTGGTTGGCGATGCCCAGCGCCAGGTGCGCGTTCTGCTCCACCAGCAAGATGGTCATGCCGGCTTTGTTGATCTCCTGCACGATGGCGAAGATGGTCTCGACGATCTGCGGCGCGAGGCCCAGCGACGGCTCATCCAGGAGCAAAAGCTTGGGCCGCGCCATCAGCGCGCGGGCGATGGCGAGCATCTGCTGCTCGCCGCCCGAGAGCGTGCCGGCCGCCTGCGTGCGCCGCTCTTTCAAGCGTGGGAAGAGCGAGAAGCCCTTCTCTTCGTCCTTGGCGATCTCGGCCGTGTCGCGGCGCAGGAACGCGCCCAGGCGCAGGTTCTCGGTGACGGTCAGGTTGGGGAAGATGCCGCGGCCTTCCGGAGCATGGCAGAGACCGCGCGCCACCAGTTTGTGGGGCTTCAAGCCCGCGATCTCTTCGTTCTGGTAGCGGATCTTGCCCGCGCTGGGCTTGAGCATGCCGCTCACCGCGCGCAGCGTGGTGGTCTTGCCCGCGCCGTTGGCGCCGATGAGGGTGACGATCTCTCCCTCGGTGACCTTGAACGAGAC
>DATBAA010000289.1:0-4847 GCA_036271755.1 Myxococcales bacterium
GCCCGAAGTGGACGTACGTCATCGCCGCCGCCGGCCACCTGCTCTTCGTCGGCGTCCTCGCCACGCTGCCCACGGTGCACACGAAGCAGGAGCCGGGAAAGCGCGCCAACAACTGGCGCGACGCGCTGGCGGGCGCGAAGTTCATCTTCAACACGCGCGTGCTGCTGGCGGCGATGACGCTCGACCTCTTCGCCGTGCTGCTCGGCGGCGCCACCGCGCTGTTGCCCATCTTCGCCAAGGACGTGCTGCACGTGGGCGCCTCGGGCCTGGGCTGGCTTCGTGCGGCGCCCTCCATTGGCGCGTTCACCATGGCCATCGTCCAGACGCGCATCAAGCCGTGGAAGAGCGCGGGCCGGGCGCTGCTCATCACCGTCGCGGGCTTCGGCGCGGCCACGCTGGTCTTCGGCCTCTCGCGCAGCTTCCCCTTGTCGATGGCCGCGCTGGCGCTCACCGGCGTCTTCGACAACGTCAGCGTCGTCATCCGGCTGACCTTGGAGCAGCTGCTGACGCCCGACTCGATGCGCGGGCGCGTCTCGTCCATCCACTACGTCTTCATCGGCCTCTCCAACGAGCTGGGCGAGTTCGAGTCGGGCAGCACCGCGGCGCTGTTCGGGCCCATCGCCTCGGTGGTGGGCGGCGGCCTGGGCACGCTGCTCGTGGTAGCCGTCGTCTTCTGGGCCTGGCCGGAGATGTCCAAGCTGGGCGCGCTCACGGAGCTCAGGCCGCTGGAGGTGCCGCGCGAGGAGCTGGCGGCGCGGCCGGCGAACACCACCGGAGTGGTCGGCTGATGGACTTGAAGCTCGCCGGCAAACGCATCCTCCTGCTCGGCGCCGGACGCGGGCTCGGTGGCGCGGCGGCGGTCTCGCTCGCGCGTGAGCAGGTGAGGGTCGCGGTCGTGGCGCGGACCAGGGCCGACGTCGATGCGCGCGCCGCGGATTGCCTGGCCGCCGGCGCTCCGGAAGCGCTGGCCATCGCGGCGGATGCGACCGATCCCGGACAGCTCGAGAGCGCGGTCGCCCAGGCTGCCGATGCTTTCGGCGGGCTCGATGCGGTGGTCATGCTGGTGGGCGGCAGCGCTCCGGGCGGAACGCTGGAGGCGGACTTTCAAGCCGCGTTCTCGCGCAACTTCTGGCCGGCCTTGAAAGCCAGCCAGCTCGCGATTCCTCATCTGGAGAAGTCGCGCGGCGTGCTGCTGCACGTGGCCAGCATCTGGGGTCGCGAAGGCGGCGGCAACATCTCCTACAACGCCGCCAAGGCCGCGCTGATCTCGCTCGCGCACGAGCAGGCCCGCGAGCTCGCACCCAAGGGCATTCGCGTGCTCTGCCTCGCACCTGGGAGCATCCTTCACCCGGGCGGCTCCTGGGAGAAGCGGAAGCTCAAAGACCCGGCCGGCATCGAAGAGTTTGTACGGCGGGAGCTTCCGTTCGGCCGTTTTGGCACCGCGGAGGAGGCGGGCGACGTCATCGCCTTCCTCGTCAGCCCGCGGGCAAGCTGGGTGGCTGGCGCCTGCGTAGTGGTCGATGGTGCGCAGTCGCGCAGCTTCTGAGGAAGGCTTAAGGTTGAGGCATATGAAACCGGTCAAAATCTTCACCACCCCCTACTGCGCATACTGCGTGAAGGCCAAGCGGCTGCTCGACCGCAAGCACGTCCCCTACGAAGAGGTGGACGTGGCCGGCGACGACGCGGCCCGCGAGCGCCTGACGGAGCAAACCGGCATGCGCACGGTCCCGCAGATCTTCATCGGCGACACCTGCGTCGGCGGCTCGGACGATCTCCACGCCCTCGAGGCGGCCGGCAAGCTCGACAGCATGCTCGCGTAAAAGCTCTTCGTGGGGCTGAGAAGCGCCCTAGAAGAGCGTCCGCGTGAGGGTGTTGGCCGTCGAGACGATGGACTCCGGCTTCAGCAATGCCGGGAGCGCGGCGCAGGCGATCAAGGCGAAGAGCAGCCCGGTGCGGGCGGACCTTCGCGCCGGCAGCCCGTCGAGGACCAGCAGCGGAACCAGCAGCGACGAAGCGGCATACAGGCAGGCGAGCGCCGCCGGCAGGCCATTGACGAAGAACGCCGCCGCCGCGACGAACGCCGCCAGCCCGTGAAAGAGGTCGCGGCCGTTGCCGGCGAACCAGCGCCCGCGAAAGGTTTCGGCCAGCGTGCGCGACAGCTCTAGCAGCCCGGTCGCGGCGAAGACCGCGCCGACGCCGAGCAAGAGTCCCGGCAATGGAGGGACCAGCCGTTCGAAGTGCCCGAGCGGTTCCACACGAAGCGTAGTTAGCACGGCTTGACCGCGCGCGCGCCGCCTGCAAAATGGCGCGCCCGTGCGCTTTCTCATCCTGGTCACGCTCTGCGCCGCCTGCATCGAGCGCCCGTTCGACGCTCCGCTGCCGCAGCCGAGGCGCGCGGTGGTCGACCGGGCGCAGCTGCGCGACGTGCTGATTCCCGCGCCGGCCGACGCCGTGGCGGTGGGCGCGGTCTTCGGCAACGCCGCCGAGCTGGTGGGCTACAAGCTCGAGCCGGCGCAGCTGGTGCCCGGCCAACGCCAGCGCATGACCCTCTACTGGCGCTGCCGCGCGGAGATGGAGGCGTGGCACATCTTCGTCCACCTCGAGGACGCCTCGGGCAGCGGCGAGCGCATCCACGCCGAGCACGACCCCGCGCAGGGCCGCTTCCCCACCGACAGCTGGAAGCCGGGCGACACCATCGCCGACTCGTTCAACTTCGTGGCCGGCAAGGACCCGCTCATCCTCTACCTGGGCTTCTACTCATCGGGCGAGGCGCGCCTGCCCATCACCGCTCCGGGCCGCGGCCGGGACGACGGCACCAGCCGGCTGCTGGCGGGCCTGCTGCCGCTCGCGCATTGATGCGGAGACTTGCAGCGGCGCTGCTCTTCTGCGCGCTTCCGGCGGCGGCGCACCAGACCAGCGTCTCCTTCAGCGAGCTCGACGTCCACGACGCCGCGGTGGACGGCACGCTGCGCTTCGCGCTCGCCGACCTGCGGCCGCAGCTGGCGGTGGACCCGAAGAACCTGGACGCCGCCTCGCTCTCGCGGCTGCTGCTGGAGCCGTTTGTGCTCAAAACATCTGGCCAGGCCTGCGCGCTGCAGCCGGGCGTGCAGGTCGCGGCGGACGGCGACGACGGCATCGCCCTGACCGCGCGCTGGCTCTGCCCGGTCAGCATCGAGGCGCTGTCGGTCCGCGTGGGGTTTCTCGATCAGTTTCCCAGCGGCGCGGCCCACCTCTCGCGCATCCGCTTCGGCGAGGGCGCGGTCTCGCAGCGGGTGGCCCAGGCCGAAGAGCCGTCGTTCGAGGTGCGCTACGAGCGCAGCGTGAAGGCCGAGTTCTTCCGCTTCCTGCGCCTGGGCATCGAGCACATCTTCACCGGCTACGATCACATCTGCTTCTTGATCGGCCTCTTGCTGCTGGGCGGCTCGCTGCGGCGGCTCATCGGCATCGTCACCGCGTTCACCGTCGCGCACTCCATCACGCTGGCGCTGGCCGCGCTGAACCTGCTCTCGCCCTCCCCGCGCATCGTCGAGCCTTTGATCGCGGCAAGCATCGTCTTCGTCGGGCTGGAGGATCTCTGGGCTCTGAGAGCTGCACGCGCCGAGAGCGCCTTGCGCCACCGCTGGATGATCACCTTCGCCTTCGGCCTCGTGCACGGCTTCGGCTTCGCCTCGGTGCTGCGCGAGCTGCAGCTGCCCCGGGCGGTGCTGGCCACCGGTCTGGTCTCGTTCAACCTGGGCGTCGAGACCGGCCAGATCTGCATCGTGATCGTGGCCCTGCCCCTCTTGCGCAAGCTGCGCACGTTCAAGAGCTTCGCGCCCATCGCCGCTTGCTGCGTGGCCGCCCTGGGCGCGTTCTGGCTGATGCAACGTCTGTTCTTCGGCGGCTGATCAATCCCCAAAAAAAAGAGGCCCGGGAATTCCCCGGGCCCCACTCACTCCATCCAGCTGGCGACTACTTCGAAGCCTGGATGGCCCGCTGGGTCGCGTGCCACGCCTCCGCGATGTGCCGCAGCGCGCGGTCGCGCAGCCCGCGGACCTCGGCATGATCCTCTTCGCGGCCGACGTCGTCGTGCGTCTTGTGCAGCAGCTCCTCGGCGCGGTGGAGCTTCCCGGCGCGATCCATCTTGAGATCAACCGGCGGATGGTCGTTCAGGTTCTTCCCGTCGTCGATGGAGGCCGCCTTGATCTCGCGGATGGCCTCGTCGATCTCGTGGATGGCCACCTCTTCGTCCTTGAACATCTTGCCGCTGCTCGCGCCGCGCGACTCGATCTGCGCTCGCGCATGGCGCAGGTCGGTGAGCGCGTGCAGGTAGGCCGGGTGCTCGCCCTTGGCCTGGGCCGCCGCGGGAAGGACCAAGGCCGTAGCCAGCGCGAGCATCAAACTCTTCGTCATGGGAATCTCCAGTCAGGCACCGCGCGGAAGTCGCGAGGCATGCAACCAAGAGAGCAAGCGACGTGCCCCGCGAAATCGGGGAGCCCCGCCCCGAAGCAGGCCCTCCGGTGAGCGCGGTCACGCGGAAAAACGCCCGGCCCGGGAATCCTTCCTTCCGACCCAAGCCGTCTCCGGTTGAAGTCGGAGCGGCTGCGTGCTTTCGTGGCTCCATGCCGAATCAAGCGTTTCTCGAAGCGCGCGCTCTCCTGCAAAAGCACCGCGACGACTACCAGGCCGCCTACGCGCAGTTCCGCTGGCCCAAGCTCGAGAAGTTCAACTGGGCGCTCGACTGGTTCGACGAGTTCGCCAAGAACAACCAGAAGCCGGCGCTGCACCTCGTCAGCGAGACGGCGCCGCCCGTCATCCGCAGCTACGCGCAGATGAGCGAGTCCTCGAGCCGCGTCGCCAACGCCTTC
>DATBAA010000290.1:0-4367 GCA_036271755.1 Myxococcales bacterium
GGGTCGTACCTACATGCCCTCCTGTGCTTTGATGACCAGGTGAACCGTTTTTCCCCCTGAGCCGTTGAACGTGGATCGGTGAACCCCGGAGTGGGATGATGTCTCGAGCAACCTGGCTTTTGCTGTTCTCCACCATCCTGGCTTGTTCTTCGAATCGGCCCGGCAATCTGGGCGAGACCTGCGCGACCGAGAAGGACTGCTCCGGCGGGCTCTCCTGCTACCTCGCGACCAGTCCCGGCGTCTGCACCCAGACCTGCACCGAATCCACCAGCTGTCCGAACGGAACGGCCTGCGCCGCGCTGGTCAGCAACCTGGGCGACCAGCTCTGCCTCAACACCTGCACCAGCAACGCGAGCTGCTCCACCGGCAACGTCTGCTGCCGGGCGCTGGGCAACGTCTGCGTGCCGGCCACCAAGTGCACCGGCCAGGTGGTGCCGGTGAACCCGGGCGACCTGTCGTGCAGCCCCCGGCAGATCATCAACGGCGGACTGATCGGCCCTGTGGCCCAGCCCGACGGCTGCCAGAAGCCCATCGCCAACATCACCTACCCGGGAGCGCAGCCGCAGGTGCTGGGCGCCTTCCAGGTGGGCTCGAAGGTCAACTTCAACGTGCCCGCGGGCACCGGCACCATCAGCATCTTGCAGCAGGTGGTCGACGGCGGCGCGCCCGATACGCTGAGCTTCGGCCCCACGGCCACCTCTCCCAACGGAGTGGTGCCCTTCCAGGTCACCGGCCCAGACGGCGGCGTCTACTTCGACGACGACTTCAAGGCCGGCCTGGACCTGAGCTCGCTGGAGGTGGCCTTCTCCTCTCCCACGGCTGCCTGCGCGGCGATGACGCTGCCCAACACTACCCAGGCGCTTTCGCACGAGCTCGGCGGCTACCAGCCGGGCATCTGGACGTTGGAGGTGAACGACTACGCCTACGAGTGCTCTCGCGGCGATCAGACCGTCTCGGGCTGCGCCGGCGGTTCGGCCACGCAGCAGTACGACATCCAGATCATCACCAAGCCCATCATGGGCGAGAAGGGCACCATCGACCTGGGCATCTACCTGGTCAGCGACAACTGGACCGCCAAGGCCGCCATCGCCGACGCCAACGGCGCCTGGACGCGCATGCTCGACACCATGGCGGCAGTCTATGCCGGCGCCGGCATCTGCCTAGGCAACGTCACCTTCTATGACATGCCCGCCTGGGCCAAGGCTCTCTACGCGACGAACATCAGCGCCACCGAGTTCGCGCCCTGCTCGTCGCTCGACCAGATGTTCACGCTCTCGCAGCCGGGCGGGGCCATTCCGCTCTTCTTCGTCGACGACGTCGCCTCGTCCGCCACCGGCGGCGGCGGTCAGATCGTCGGCATCGACGGCGCCATTCCCGGACCCGCCGGAGCCGGCGGAACGGTGCACAGCGGCGCGCTGGTGAACGTGACCAACCTGCTCTCCAACGCCGAGTGCATCAACATACCGGCGTTCCACGACTGCGGCGCCGACCAGGTGGCCTACATCGCGGCCCACGAGGGCGCTCACTACATGGGCCTCTACCACACCACCGAATCCAACGGCGCGCTCTTCGACCCCGTCGGCGACACCTCGCAATGCGCTCCGGAATGCGACCTCAACCACGACGGCGCCATGAGCGGCCCGGAGTGCAGCGACGACTCGTCCACCACGGAGAGCTGCGGCGGCTCGGCCAACACCATGTTCTGGCTGCTCTCGGTCCAGGCGCGCGGGCAGTTCTCCACCGACCAGGGACAGATCCTGCGCGCGAACCCCGCGGTCTATTAGGAGTCACCGATGATCACGCTCCTCTGCATGCTGATGGTGACCCAGCCCGCGGCCCGCGCCACGGTCTCGCCCGCTCCCGCGCTCACCGAAGCCGACGTCCGCGCCCGCATCGAAACCTATTTGGACACGTTCGAGCAGGGAGTTCCCGAGGCACAATGGCAGGCGCTTGGGCCGCAAGCCGAGCCCATCTTGCTCGAGGTGCTGAACGGCAATGGGCTGCCCACGCGGCGCGCGAAGGCGGTCACGGGGCTGGTGGCTTTGGCGGGGGTGAAGACGCCCGCGCTCTTGTCGGACCTCTCACTCGACGAGACGAAGCCGCTCTCCGTGCGGCTGGCGGCGGTGCGCGGCTTGAGCCAGCTGACGCCCGACGTGCTGCTGGTAGAGAAGCTGCGGCCGGTGGTGGAGGGCGCCAAGGACGTGCGGGTGAGCGCAACCGCGGCCCGCATGCTGGTCAAGCGCGTTCCTGCCTCGGCCTGCGGGCTGGTGCGGGCGCGCGGAGGCGGGGACATCCACTTCCAGAGCTCGCTCACCGCCTGCGCGAATCACTGATGCCCTCGTTCCGCTACTCCAATCCGTCCGCCATCCATTGGGGCGAAGGCTGCATCCGCGAAGGCCTGCTCGAGGCGTTGGGCGGGGCGAAGCGCGTGCTGCTGGTGACGACCAAGAGCGCCGTAGCCAATGCGCGGCTCTCGCCCTTCGTCGAGTCGCTGCTGGGAGATCGCCTCATCGGCCGCGCGGTCATTGGCCAGCACGCGCCGGCGGCCGACGTCATGGCGGCGGTCTCACAGGCGCGCGATGCGGATCTGCTCGTCTCGCTGGGCGGCGGCTCGCCCATCGACGCGGCCAAGGCGGTGGCCTTCTCGCACGCCACCGGCCTCGACCTGCGCGAGCCGGACGCTCCGCAGAAGTCGCGCGCCATGAAGCTGCCCAAGGTGCTGCCGCACATCGCGCTGCCCACCACGCTCTCGGTGGCCGAGCTTGGCCCCAGCGCGGGCTACAGCGCCGAGGGCACGCGCGAGAAGGTGGGCGTGAACGCGCCGCAGCTCTTGCCGGCCGCGGTCTTCTACGACGCCTCGCTGGCCGTGCTCACGCCGCTGCCGCTCTGGCTCTCGACGGGCGTGCGCGCGGTCGATCACGCCGTCGAGACCTTGATCGCCGACGGCGAGCACCCGCTGCCCGACACGGCCGCCGTCGATGCCCTGCGGCGGCTGAAGCAAGCGCTGCCCGCGGCCAAGGATCGTCCGGACGATGCGGAGGCGCGCACCGCCGGCCAGCTGGGCGCGTGGTTCTCGTATCTCTTGCCTTCGAAGGCCGCGACGGGCTTGAGCCACCGGCTGGGAAAGCAGCTGGGGTCGAAGTACGGCATTCCGCACGGGGTCACCTCCTGCCTGCTCTTGCCGCACGTGCTGCGGGTGCTGGCGCCGCGCCATCCGGAGGCGGCGAAGCGCATCGCCGAAGCGCTCGACGCGCCCGATGCGGCGTCCGGCGTGGCCGCGCTCATCGAGCGGCTGGGCGTCCCGCGCCACCTCTCGCAGTGGAAGCTGACGGACGAGCAGCTGCGGCAGGCCGCGCTGCCGCTGGTCAGCGCGGAGCACCCGGAAGCCGAGCTGGTCGGAATGCTGCGCGCCGCACTGTAGGCCCGGCGCCAGGCCTGTAACCGTTCCCTGCGGCGTAACTCTAAGCCTTGGGTTAACGTATCCAGCGCATGATGATCAAAACGACCTTGGCGTGCCTGGCGGTAGGTCTCTTGGTTGCGCTCTTTGCCCGCGCTGGAACCCGGGAGGACGGAATGATCGGCAATCCGAGTTGCGGCAAGGATCCCGGGCACGTGGGTCACGGCACGCCGCTGACCGCCACGGGCAACGACCAGCTGGCGGCCTTCTCGCAGGGCTGCTTCTGGGGCGTCGAAGAGCGCTTCCGCAAAGTCCCGGGCGTGGTCGCCACCGCCGTGGGCTACGCCGGCGGCACCGCCAAGAACCCCAGCTACGAAGACGTCTGCACCGGCGAGACCGGGCACGCGGAGTCGGTGCTGGTCGAGTTCGACCCGGCCAAGGTCACGTACGCCCAGCTGCTGAAGTTCTTCTGGACCTCGCACGACCCCACGAGCGGAAACGCGCAGGGGCCCGATCACGGCACGCAGTACCGGTCGGCCATCTTTACCTTCAACGACGAGCAGGCCAAGGCGGCCAAGGCCTCGCTGGACGAGCAGCAGAAGGTGCTGACCGACAAGATCACCACCGAGATCGCTCCGGCCGGTCCGTTCTGGGTGGCCGAGGACTATCATCAGCAGTGGGACGAGAAGCACAACGCGCTGTCCTGCCCCATTCCGCACAAGCCGCACATGAAGAAGGTCGAAGCCGCCGCGCCCGCCGTCAACGGCTCCTTCGTGAAGCCTTCAGACGACGAGCTGCGGAAGAAGCTGACCAGCGAGCAGTACGCCGTCACCCAGCATGAAGGCACCGAGCCGCCCTTCCACAACCAGTATTGGGACAATCACCAGGACGGCATCTACGTGGACGTCGTCTCGGGCGAGCCGCTCTTCAGCTCGGCGGACAAGTTCGAGTCAGGCACGGGCTGGCCCAG
>DATBAA010000291.1:0-5136 GCA_036271755.1 Myxococcales bacterium
GCCGCCGTAGAGGATTGCGCCCTCGGTCGGGTCGTACAGACGCATCAGCAGCTTGATCAGCGTCGACTTGCCGGCGCCGTTCTCGCCGACGATGGCCAGCTTCTCGCCCGCGGCCAGCTTGAGGTTCACGCCGTGCAGCACCCACTTGTCGGTGCCCGGATAGCGGAACGAGACGTCGCGAAACTCGATGGTCTGCGCGGTGGCGGTCGGCGGATGCAACGGCGGATTGATGCGCGGGTTCTCGCCGCCCGTGCCGATGTCCAGGTAGGTGAAGAGGTTCGACATGAAGAGGCCGTCTTCATACAAGCTGCCAATCGACGCCAACGCGGACTGAATGGCCGTCTGACCTTGCCGGAAGACAGACAGATAGAGCGTCAAGTCACCCAAACTAATCAGACCGGCAGCAGCACGCAGCGCCATGAAGGCATAGGCGCCATAGAAGGCAATCAAGGAGAGAAAGCCGAGCGCCAGGCCAGCCGCGCCTTTGCGCAGAGCCAGCGAGCGATCCTCCGCGTAGAACTTGGTGAAGAGCGCTTTATAGCGAGTGAGTACCAACGGCCCCAGATTGAAGAGCTTCACTTCCTTGACGTGCGAATCGCGCGTCAAGATCCATTCCAGGTAGTTCTGCCGCCGGCCTTCGGGAGCGCGCCAGGTGTTGAGCCGGAACGACTCTCCGGAGAACTTCGCCTCGGCCACGAACGACGGCACCGAAGCCGCGAAGATCAACAGCACCGTCCAGTGCGACAGCCGCGCCAGGAGCACCGCGTAGCTGAGCAGGATCAACATCTGCTGCACCAGGGATGCGCATTCGAGCGCCATCGACAGCGGCCGGTTGGCCGCCTCGCGCCGGGCGTTCTGCATCTTGTCGTAGAAGTCGGCGTCCTCGAAGTGGCGCAGCTCCAGCGTGGCTGCCTTCTCGAGGATCATGGTGTTGACGTGATTGCCCAGCGAAGCGCGCATCAGATCGCGCAGCAGCGACTGCCCGCGCGACATGGCGGTCGAGAGCACCATCAGGCCCGCCTCGAGCCCCACCAGCTTCATTACGTACCAGCGCTGGCCCGCATCGGCGCCGCGCGCCGCGGCCACGACGGCGTCGACGATGAGCTTGCCCACCCAGGCCATCGAAGCCGGCAGCGCCGCCTGGCCGAGGAGCAGCACGATGATGCCCACCGCGAACGCGCGCGACGATTCGCTCACCAGCGCGAACGTGCGCGGCAGGTAGCGCAGGTACTGCAGCGTGAGCCTTGCCCGCTCGCGCAGGCTTGTTGGTGGTTGAGCTTTCGCGGGAAGCATTTGGGGGCCTGAAGTCTAACGGCCCTTCAACACCTCGCCATCCTTCATGACGAAGAAGACGTGCTCCAAGACAGTCACGTCCTTCAAAGGATCCGCGTCGACGGCGACCAGGTCGGCGTGCCTGCCCTTCTCGATGCTGCCCACTTCGCTGCCGGTGCAGGCGTTGGATTGCGGCGGGCAGATTGGGTCCAAGAGTGCGCCGGCCACGCTGGTGGCGGCTTTGATGGCCTGCATGGGCGACATGCCGCCGTGGACCATCAGCGCAAACTCCTTGGCTTCGTTCTCGGTCCAGGGGAAGCCGCCGACGTCTGTGCCGAAGGTGATGCGCACGCCGCGCTTGACGCCGCCGCCGATGGCCTTGCGCGACATCTCCACCATGTCGGGCCAGTTGCCGCCGCGGCCGGGCGCCACCCAGACGCCGACGTAGAGGGTAGGGCACCAGTAAGTCCCCTGTTTGGCCGCGCGGTCGAGCGTGTCGTCGGTGAAGCCGTCGCCGTGCTCGATGCTGTCCACGTGCGCGGTCAGGGCTGCGTCGATGCCGTCCCAGCCGATGGCGTGCGCGGCGACCTTCTTGCCGATGCGGTGCGCCTCGGTGACCATGGCCTCCATTTCGGCCGGCGTGAAGTTCACCCACGAGCGCAGCGGCCGCTTGGGGTCGCCGGTCTGGTAGTACCTGCGGTCGGCGTAGAACTTGATCCAGTCGGCGCCGTACTTGGCCTCTTCGCGCACGGCTTTGCGAACGCCCTCGACGCCGTCGATGATCTGCACGCCTTCGGGCACCTTGATGTCCCAGGCGTAGCCGAGCAAAGGATACATTCCTGTCGGAGCCAGCGCGCGCGTCGAGACGAACATGCGCGGGCCCGGAATGAGGCCGCGCTCGATGGCCTTCTTCATGTCGACGTCGGCGTACATGGCGCCTTCGGTCTCCACGTCGCGAATGGTGGTGAAGCCGTTCATCACGGCGGTGCGCGCTGCCGCGGTGGCGAGGATGGCGCGATAGGAGATGCTCTCCTTCAAGAGCTGCTCGTCGTACTCGGCGGCGGTGATGTCGCCATGGAGCAGCACGTGGGTGTGGGCGTCGATCAGGCCGGGCAAGAGCCAGGCGTTGCCCAGATCCACCACCTTGGCGCCGGCCGGGGCGTCCGCGCGGATCTCGACGAAGCGGCCGTTCTCGATGAGCACGCCAACGCCGTCGCGGACGGTGTCGGAGCGGCCGTCGATGAGGTGAGCTGCCTTGACGAAGACCTTCCCGGCATGGGCCGCGGCTGGGGTCTCTCGGGGGGCTTGCGCCAGGAGCAATGCGAGCAGAAGCAGGTTCATGCGCGCACCATAGACGTTCTGGTTTGCGAAATCGCCCCGCGGACGCTACGACCGGGGGACATGTCTTCCGACGAGGTGAAGGTTTTTGCAGACCTGAACGGCATCGGGCGCGAGCGGTGGGACGCGCTCCTGTCGCCCGAATCGACGCCCTTCATGCGCTTTGCCTGGCTGTCGGCCATGGAGAATTCGGGCTGCGCCGCGCCGCGCGCGGGCTGGAAGCCGCGGCACCTGACCGTCTGGCGCAAGGGTCAGCTCGTCGCGGCGGCGCCGGCCTGGGCCAAGGATGACAGCGACGGAGACTTCGCCCGCGATTGGGATCTCGCCTCGGCTTCGTCGGGCGCGCGCTTGCAGTACTACCCGAAGCTGGCCATGACGGTGCCGTTCACGCCCTGCACCGGCGAGCGCATCTTGGTGGCTCCGGGCGAGGATCGCGTCGAGCTGGTGCAGCGCATCTCCGCGGCGGCTCGCAAGGTCTGCTCCGACGAGCGCTACGCCACCTTCCAGACGCTCTTCCCCGACGAGCCGGGCTCGCGCGAGTTGGAGCACGCGGGCCTCGCGCCGCGCGTCTCCTTTCAGTTCCACTGGACCAACGAAGGCTACAAGTCCATGGACGACTTTCTCGCGCGCTTCAACAGCAAGCGCCGCCACATGCTCAAGCGCGAGATGGCCGCGGCGGCGGGGCAGGGCGTGACCATCCGGACGGTCCGCGGAGAGGAATTGCAGCGAGACCCCGAGCGCTGGGCAAAGGTCGCGCACGGCCTGCATCGCAACACCGTCGACAAGCTGATGTGGGGCCGCCGCTGGCTCAACGAGAAGTTCTACCTGCTGGCGTTCGCGGGAATGTCCGATGCAATGGAAGTGGTGATCGCCGAGAAGGAGGGCGAGATCATCGCCGGCGCCTTCAATGTCTCTTCCAGCACTCGCTTATATGGCCGCTATTGGGGCTGTTACCAAGAGCTGCCATTCTTGCATTTCAATGTTTGCTACTATCACTCCATCGCCGACTGCATCGCGCGCGGCCTGCAGGTCTTCGAGGGCGGCGCGGGCGGCGAGCACAAGCTGGCGAGGGGTTTCTTGCCGTCACTGACTTACTCGGCGCACGCCTTCTTGGACCCCAGGCTGGACCGGGGCCTGCGCGAAGCCCTGGCTGCCGAGACGCCTGCACGGGAAGAGAACATTTTGCGCTTTTCGCAGGAGTCGCCCATCTTCAAGACCAGGCTTCCGGAGGCACGGTCGTGAGCGTGAAAAAGCAGGGCGGCGGCAGCGACGTCGGCGTTGCCGAGCCAAAGACCAAGGTCAAACCCAAGCTCGACAAGCCGCGGCTCTTTCGCGTGCTGTTGCACAACGACAACTACACGCCCATGGAGTTCGTGGTGATGGTGCTGCAGGCGGTCTTCGCCAAGAGCGAGCCGGACGCCATGACCATCATGCTCTACGCGCACACGCACGGGTACGTGGTGGCGGGCGTGTACTCGCGCGAGATCGCCGAGACCAAGGTGGAAGAGACCATGAAGCTTGCCGGCGAGAACAACTTTCCGCTCTTGTGCACCATGGAGCCCGACGAACCTTCTCAAGAGTGAAGCCGGCGAGGCTGGCCTCAGTCTACTTCGCCTGGTACGCGGGCGTCGGCGTCTCCATGGCCTACTTCGCGCCTTACTTGCGCGGGCTGGGGTTCGACGGAAAGCAGATCGGCGCGGTCTCCATTGCGCAGCAGTCGATGGCCATTGCCGCGGTGCTCTTCTGGGGATCTCTCGGAGATCGCATCGGCACGCGGGCGCTGCGGCTCGCGGCCTTTGGGGCGACCTGCGCGCTGGCGTTCTTGCCGTTCGCACGGACGCCGCTGCAGGTGGGGCTGGTCATGGCCTGCTCATCGGCCTTCTCGGGCGGCATCGTGCCGCTGGTCGATGCGGCGACCGTGCACCTGCTGGGGAAAGGGTATGCGCGGACGCGGCTGTGGGGCTCGGTCGGATTCATCTTCACCGCGCAAGGGATCGGGCTGCTGCTGGCGGCGCGCGGGGAGCGGCCGGCCGACGCGGCGATGCCGCTCGCGTATCTCGCCTGCTTCGCGGCAACTGCTTTGGCAGCATTCGGAGTCGCCGCGTCTGTGAAGCCCGCTGCTGTTGCAGGTGCGGAGCCGGAGGCGCCCGCACGGCCGCGCCTCGCCGAGGGTTTTTCGCTGCTGCGCGATCGCCGCGTGGCCCTGCTGCTGCTGGCCTGCGCGCTGCACTGGGGAGCCAACGCGCCCTACAACCTCTTGTTCGGCGTGCTGGTCCGCGAGCACGGCTTTTCCTCGCGCATCACCGGCCTTGGAATGGCGCTGGGCGTCGCCGCCGAAGTGGTGGCGCTGCTGCTCTTCCCGCGTTTGATTGGCAGACATTCGCTGCGCGCTTTGTTCGCTACCGCCTACCTGGTCTCCGCGCTGCGCTGGGTGCTGGTGGCTCGCGCCCAGAGTGCTTTCGAGCTGGCCGCGTTGCAGCTCTTCCATGCGGCGACCTTCGGGCTCTGGTGGGGCTGCGCCATCGA